>CAIVGO010000453.1 GCA_903905445.1 uncultured Bacteroidota bacterium | reverse complement strand
TTTCAAAACAGGGCATATTGCACGGTCGGTCAATATACCGTTTACCGATCCGATGTACCTGAATCGGATTGCTGCCCTGAACCGCAGCCAGGAATATGCGGTGTATTGTGGTTACGGCAATATCAGCATGGAATTGGCCGAGAGCATGAAAAAAATCGGCTTTGTGCGTGTTTATCACTTAAAAAACGGCCTTTCCAATTGGGGGGAATCGCAACAGGCTTTGCAGCTCTAGTGGCCTGTGAAAATATAATTTTTTACAGACTCTTAGTCGAGGCCTTGTTTAAAAAGCGATTCGGCAAATGTTTTCCAAAGTCCATCTGCGGTGGGGATGCTGGCCTGTAATTGGATGCGTTCGCCTGAAACCGGGTGGTCAAAAGCCATTTTCCAGGCGTGCAGGTGGATCGAACGGTCGGGATTGCCGCGCCGGGCACCATATTTTACGTCGCCTTTTACTGGGCAACCAATGGCCGCCAGTTGGGCGCGAATTTGGTGGTGCCTGCCTGTAACCAACTTTATTTCCAACAAATGATAGCGTTCGCTGCTTTCCAGCAAGCGGTAATGTAATTCGGCGCGTTCGCTGTTGGGCGTTTCTTCCGGATAGGCCATTACCACGTTTTTTTGCTGATTTTTGCGCAAAAAGTGCACTAAAACCCCTTCTGGTTCAGCAGGGGCCTGACCAACAATAGCCAAATACGTCCGGTCAATGCTGCGTTGACGCATTTGATCGGTCATGGCCGTCATGGCGGCTTTGGAGCGCGCCATCAGAATAATGCCACTCACCGGCCGGTCAATGCGGTGTACCACATGCAAGGGGTGTTTACAGTAGGCTTCGGCCAATTGCAAAAAAGCAACATCCCCTGTTTTGTCGGGCTGAACCGGCACATTATTGGGTTTGTTAAAAGCAATCAGCTGGTTATTTTTATACAGAACGTCGAGCATCTATTTTATTTCTTCGTATTCAACATATTCACCATCCTCATCCTTGAATTTTGGATTTTGAAATTTTGGATCGGGGGTGGGCGGGTACACCCTGGTTTTGGGCGATTCGCGTGGAGCCTGTATTTGAAAATAAGGTCGCAACGCCTGAATCAGCCATAAAATCGCCAGGAGGGTAAAAAGCCATTTCAACAGCATAAAAAAAGGATTGATGATTGCGCAATGGAGGCGAAAACTACGATGCTTCTGCCGGTTCAAACCGTTTTTTTAAAAATGGATGTCCAAACACGGCAAGGAGAATAATTATAACACCAATATAAAACCCTGTGTTCAAATCTTTATCCTCCCTAAAAATAAATCCTGCCAGTATGATGCCGTAAATGGGCTCTAAGTTGAGGGCCAAATTGGTCACAAATGCCGAAAGATGCTGCATCGCCCGCAACGTGAGGGTATACGGAAGCAAGGTGCAAAACCAGGCCAATAAAAACAACCACAACCAGTCCAAACCCGCCGGAACCAATGCTACTTCGGGATAGGTCCAGGCATAAAACGGCAAAAACAAGGTCGTGATAACAATGCCGCCACCCAACTCCACAAAACTCATGATCAGCGGGGGGGCTGCTTTTTCTTCTACAATTACTTTGTTTAAACTGGTAAAAATGGCCGCCAACAAAGCACTGAGCAAGCCCACGGCAAAGCCCAAACGCATACTCCAATCAATATTGCCGACCACCAGCGCCATACCAGGCAAAATGAGCAGCCCCAATATCAATTCATGCCACTTCGTTTTTTTACCCTGCAAAAGCGGGTCCACCAAGGCCGAAAAAAAGGCCGTCGCTGCCATGGTCGTTACGGCGACGGAGGCGTTGGCGAGTTTGATGGCTCCATAAAAACAAATCCAGTGGATGCCTACAATGCAACCAACGCCCAGCATGCGCAGTATAATGGGGCGTCCGAGCCGCCGCAAATCGGCCAGCGGAAACAGGAAAAGCAATGATCCGCAACACAATACCACCCGCCACCAAACCAGGGGCAACGCCTGTAAGGTAATTAATTTGCCTAAAATGGCCGTAAATCCCCATAAAAACACACAAAAATGCAAGTTGAGGTAGGCGCGTGTTTTTTCCGACATGTTGAATGCGATTGCATTGTTT
>CAIVGO010000452.1 GCA_903905445.1 uncultured Bacteroidota bacterium | reverse complement strand
TGGGGTAATGTCGATCCTGGTTGCCTGCGAGCGCGGATGGATTACCCGCGCAGAAGCCCTGAACCGAGTGGTGCAAATTGCTTCTTTTTTGCAGTTTGCCGACCGTTTTCATGGTGTATTTCCGCATTGGATGCACGGAGGGACAGGGAAAGTGCAGCCCTTTAGCCAATATGATAATGGCGGCGATTTGGTAGAGACAGCTTTTCTGATGCAGGGTTTACTCACGGCACGGGCCTATTTTGACCAAAATACCCCCCTCGAAAATGGCCTGCGTTCTATCCTGACCAGTTTATGGGAAGAAGTGGAATGGGATTGGTACCGCAAAAACAACAGCGCTGTGCTGTATTGGCATTGGTCGCCCAATTACGGCTGGCAAATGAATTTCGCCCTGCGCGGATTTTATGAAGCGCAAATTGTGTACATCCTCGCAGTTGCATCGCCTACCCATCCGGTTCCAGGCAGTTTGTATCAAAGCGGTTGGACTTCAAGCAATTACGCCAATTTCTCCTCCTATTATGGATACCCGATTTATTGTGGGCCCTATGGCGGCGGGCCCATGTTTTTTGCCCATTATTCGTATATTGGGTTTGATCCGCGCAATATAAAAGATGCTTACTGCAATTATTTTGTACGCAACCGCAACCATGCGCTGATCCAACAAAGATATTCCATCTTAAATCCGGAAAACCACCAGGGGTATTCAGCCGCATGTTGGGGCCTTACTTCCAGTGACGACCCAATATCGGGTTATGCAGCCCACGATTTGTTCCCCAACAATGACAATGGCACCATTGCGCCCACTGCAGCACTTGCCTCGATGCCTTATACACCCAATGAAAGTATGGAGGCCTTAAAGTACTTTTATCGAACACAAGGTGCTAAATTGTGGGGGCCATATGGTTTTTACGATGCGTTCAACCTGGATCAAAATTGGGTTGCATCGTCCTACTTAGCCATCGATCAGGGTCCAATTGTGGATATGATCGAGAATTACCGCACCGGATTGTTGTGGCGGTATTTTATGCAAAACCCTGAAATTCAGCCTGCTTTAACTGCGGTTGGATTTAAACCCGACCTGATTGCTACCCAGGAATTGGATGCGACAGACTTGCTTTCCGTATTTCCGGTTCCGGCTTCTGCAGGTAGTATTTTGTCGGTCACGTGGGCGGGCGATAAGCTGGAGCAATGCCAGGCAAGTATCGCAGATGTGACAGGCCGAACCATTCAAACAATATGGAAGGATAAAAACCTGACAAGCACTCAAAACGTTGAAATTCAGCTGCCCATTGGATTATCAGCTGGCGTTTATTACTTGGTATTAACCCATAAAACAGGTAAAAACTACAAAAAAATCATCGTTTTATAATCGATTACCCAACTCCATTTACCCGAAATTGAACTCAAAGAGGCCTAGCCTCGTCACCATTTTACTAACTTTCACCAACCTTTTTTAATTGAAGCAAATATGAAAAAAATTCTCCTGGCACTCCTGTTTATCACAGCAGGTTTCTTCGGACTCAACGCGCAAGTTGTGTACGAAGACTTCGAAGGCGGTACATCCGACCTTCCATGGGCAGCAGCCGATGGCGTTTACAATGGCGTAATTGCCAATCCAGGTCCTGATGCCGTGAATGGCAGTGGATTTGTAGGTTCCTACACCAAAGGCGCTGGCTTCGGATACAGCCTTTTCTGGGTACCAAGCTTGGCCCAACCACTCGATCTTTCGGTAAATAACCAATTCCGTTTGAAAGTATGGTGCGCAACGGCAACACCAATCCTCCTCAAATTTGAAGGCCCTGGTCAGGCAGTTGAGAAACTGGTGACCATGCCTGCTGCTGGACAGTGGGTTGATTTGAAATTTGATATGAGCGCGGGCGCCGATAAAACGGGCTTGACGAAAATCATCATTTTCTTTGATCCGGGCAATGACCCAAGCAACAACACCTATTATTTCGACGATCTAGTGGCGGAAAAAGCAGGTGTTTGCTATGAAACATTTGAAGGTGGCCAAGCATTGCCTTGGAACGGTGCTGATGGCGTGTACGAAGGTGCTGTTGCCAACCCAACGCCGAACTCAATCAACAGCAGCGCAACCGTTGGAAAGTACACCAAAAGCAACATGCATGAATACAGCTTGTTGTTGGCGGATCAGGGTACACCGTTCGACCTTTCTGTAAACAACCAATTCAAAATGAAGGTATTGGCTGAAGCGCCAACCCAGGTTTTGTTGAAATTGGAAGGTGGCGGCCAAGGCATCGAGCGCATCCAAAACATTGGTGTAGCAGGTGCATGGCAGGAATACACCTTCGATTTTAGTGCAGCAGCAGGTTATACTGGTCTCACTAAAGTGATCATTTTCTTTGATCCAGGTGTCTTAACCAGCGGCAATGTGTACTATTTTGACGATATCTGTGCCGTTCCGAATCCATGTCCTGGCGTTGTTTCCAATCCTGATATCCTGGATGATTTCGAATGTCAGCGCAAAGCAACCTATGCTGGCGACTGGGCGGCCCTTTCTGTGGTAAACAACCCAGCACCAAGCGGCGACAACAACTCTTCTAAGGTAGGTCGTTGGGAAGATCCAAGCGGAAACGGTACCGAGTTCTCTAACTTCCAGTTGGACTACCAAAACCCGATCGATCTTTCTGTGCGCAACCAATTCAGCATGAAACTGTGGGCACCAAAAGCAGGTCGCTTGTTGTTGAAAATTGAAGGTGGCGTATCTGCAAAAGAAATTGAAGTGCAGGTTACCGAACTCAACAAATGGGTAGAGTACAAAGCCGATTTCAGCGCAGAAGCTGGCGAAGGCCACAAAAAAATCGTGGTATTCATCAATGCATTTGTCAATGGCGAACCAGGTGATGTGTATTTTGTAGACGATATCAAATTGACTGCAGCACCGATCGCACCACCTTTGGAAGACTTTGAAGGCGCACCAAGCCTCGGATGGCAACCATTGGATCAAAACGAAGCAGTGCACGGCACATTCGCGGTAGGTCCAAACAGCAAACCAAACGATGTAAACAACTCAGCAACAGCAGGTTGTTACAGCAAAGGACCATCTGGTTTCTCTACGTTGCAGGCAATTTCTTTGACCAACTTTGATTTGAGCATTTACCCGCAGTTCAACATTGACGTATTAAGCCCGGCAGCAGGTGGAAAAGTAACCATGATCCTGAGTGGCCCAACCGGCAATCAGCAAGTGGAAGCAAATGTAGCTACACCAGGCGTTTGGGAAACCTTGAGTTTCGACTTTTCTACGTTCTCTAGCACCACCGATTTCAACGAAGTACGCATGATTTTCAACGCAGGTACCGCAGCAGCAGGCGAAACCTGGTGTGTAGACAACCTCCGTCAAGGCGCTTCTACCGTTGATCCATGTGCTGATGTGGTTCCAAAACCAAACATCGTGGATGACTTCGAATGCCAACGCAACTACACCGCTATTTTCTATGGCACCGACGACGTTAAAGTGGTAAACAACCCATATTTGTTGCCATCAAACGGCTCTTTGAAAGTAGGTGAATACAAAGATCCTGCTGGTCAGCCATACGCAGGCATCGGCTTCGAATTCCCAACTGCGCCTGATTTGAGCGTGTACAACCAATTGAAAGTATCGGTTTATTCAACCAAAGCCAATGTGCCTTTCCTCTTCAAACTGGAAGGTGGCACGACCGGTAATGTTGAAAAATTTGACACCCTGGAAACTGCCAATACTTGGTATGAATTTACCATCGACTTCAGCGGCTCGGTTGGTACCGACAATAAGAAATTGATCCTTTTCTTTGACGTAGCATCCGACAATGGTGGCACTTATTGGGTAGATAATGTGAAATGGAGCCGCAAAGCCTACACAGGCTGCGTAAGCGACCATGAAACCGCATTGACGTCCCTGAGCAATTTCACGTATTTCAACAACGGCTCCCTGGCTGGTACCATTGCAGCAATTGTAGACAACCCGAACAAATCAGGCATCAATACCAGCGATAAAGTAGGTAAAATGGTGCAAGCAGCAGATGCTACTATTTATGCAGGTATGTTCGCTGATTTGGATTCTGAAATTGACTTTGGTGGCAAAAAAGAAATCAAAGGCAAATTCCACATGGACCACTTGGGTACCGTTACCATGAAAATTGAGGTATTTGGCAACCCAGTTCCTCCAATTGAAGTAACAGTTCCAAACACCAAAGTGAACGAATGGGAAGAAATCACCTTCAACTTTGGCGCATACGTGGATGGCGACAAATACTTCCGTTTGACCATGTTCCCGGACATCACCAGTGTAGGTACAGGTACGGATCGGGTTACGTATTTTGACGATATCGTAATCGGCAACGGTCAGTGTGGCCTTATCGCGACCAACAACCCGCGTATTGAAAACCTGTTGGTATCGCCAAACCCTGCCACGGAACTTTTCCGCATCCAAAATTTGGGCAATATCGATCGTTTCGAAGTGTTCAACCTGTTGGGTCAGCGTATCGCAGCAATCAATACCAATGGCGATCAGCAAGTAGAACTGGATGTAACTCGCTTCGCAGCAGGCATGTACACCGTTTCTGGTTTTAACAGCCAAAACCAATTGGTTGGAAATGCTAAGTTTGTAAAACAGTAAACAGGTTATACATCACTGATTTTGAATAAAATAGCGGGCGTACAAGGCAAGGAAAACGTCTTATTGGCTTGTATTGCCCGCTATTTTTATTTGTTTTACCTCTACCAGCTCCACGAGCATTTCATTATGGTACGCAGCCTGCAAGTCTCCCTGCTCCTTTTGTGGAGCATTACTTTCCATTCCATTTCAGCACAACCCCGTCCGGCGCAGATGATGCAGCCCACTGCGGAAAAGGTGCCTTTTTCGATTGACACCCTCGAAAAAAGAACATTTAACTACTTCTGGCAATTGGCCGACCGTCAGTTGCAAATACCCGACCGCTGGCCAACCCTCGCCTTTTCCAGTGTGGCCGCTACCGGCTTTGGCCTTAGCGCCTACCTGGTAGGCGTTGAACGCAAGTACGTTACCCGCGCACAAGCGGCAGAAAGGGTGCTTAAAACCCTAGAAATACTCAAAAATTTGCCGCAAGGACCTGCCCTTTCCGGAATGTCGGGCTATCGCGGCTTCTATTACCATTTCCTCGACCATCAAGAAGCACGCCGTTACCGCGATGTGGAACTCTCTTCCATCGATTCGGGCTTGTTGATGGCGGGCGTTTTGTCCTGTCAAACCTATTTTGATCAGGAAAATGCCACCGAAAAAGCCATCCGGGCAACCGCCGATTTCATTTACCGCCGGGTGGAGTGGGATTGGATGATGAATGCCAACCAGCGCATGAGCATGGGCTGGAAACCAGAAAAAGGCTTTATTCAGGCCGAATGGTTTGGATATACCGAGGCCATGATCCTGTATGTTCTAGGGCTTGGATCACCTACCCACCCCATCGCTTCCAATGCCTGGGAAGCCTGGACCCAAAATTATGTTTGGGATAATTTTATGGGTCAAGAACACATCAATTTTGGCCCGCTTTTCGGACACCAATACAGCCATGTATGGATCGATTTTAAGGGCATTCAGGATGGCTACATGCGCAAAAAAGGCATCGACTATGCCGAAAATACCCGGCGCGCCACCTTGGCAAACTGGAATTACTGCAAACAAAATCCGGGTAAATTCAAAGATTATTCCGATAAAATATGGGGCCTCACCGCTTGTGATGGTCCGGCCGACTGGCTTTACAAACACGATCTGAAAGAACTTTGCCAGAACGATCGCAAAAAATACATGGGGTATAGCGCCCGTGGCATTGCCACCGACTACCTGACCGACGATGGCACCCTGGCCCCCACGGCAGCAGGCGGATCGCTACCCTTTGCACCCGAAATTTGCCTGCCTGCCCTCGAAGCCATGTGGAATCAATATCAGGATAGCCTCGTGGGACCTTATGGTTTTAAAGATGCGTTTAATCCAGGTTTTACGGCTTGCGGACAACTGCCCAAGGGCTGGTTTGACAATGATTACCTGGGCATCGACCAAGGTCCGATTGTTTTGATGATTGAAAATTACCGCAGTGGTTTTTTGTGGAATTTGATGAAACGCAACCCGTATATCCAAAAAGGATTACAAAAAGCAGGATTTGATGGAGGCTGGCTTGGAAAACGCGCCGATGTGCAAGTGGAATATGGCGAACAACCCGTTCCAAATCCAGAAGTACCCACCAACCCATTTTATTATTTCGACCGTGCCGTGTACCGCGAAAGCGAAAGCCTGGCACTCCCCTATCGGCTCTTAAAACCATCCAACGTACTGACAACCAATAAAATAGAAAACTTTTATTTCAACCAGGATGGACATTTGACGGGCAACACCTCGGAAACAAAATACAAGGACAAGAAAATCCCTTTGGTGGTGTTTTTACACGGCTCGGGGGAACGGGGCAGCGAAAATGAGGCACAACTTCGAAATGGGGTACTTGCCTTTTGCGAACCCAATCATTGGGCACAAAACCCGTGTTTTGTACTAGCGCCTCAGTGTCCACTCAGCGATCAATGGACCAAAAACAGGGCAAAACCATTTCAGGAAAACCCAACGGAGGCAACCCGCATGTTATTGGCCCTGATTGATCAGGTTTTAGCCGAAAATCCAGCCATTGACCCTACCCGCATTTACCTCACGGGTTTATCCATGGGCGGTTTTGGCACTTTTGATGTGCTCTGTCGTCGACCCAATTTGTTTGCAGCGGCCATTTCCTTGTGTTCGGGCGGCGACCCGGCAGCGGCACCAAAAATAAAAGATGTTCCACTCTGGTATTTTCATGGTACCCGCGACGAAGTGGTACCTGTTGAAAATACCCGCCAGATGGTCGCGGCCCTCAAAAATGCAGGATCAAAGGTTAAATACACTGAATATGCCACCTTAGGCCATGCGATCTGGCAGGAAACCTATTATAACCCAGAAGTGCTGTCGTGGCTTTTCCGTCAACACAAATAAGCCCGCATTCTGTTTTTCATTCATATCCGATTCAAATACAAGCATTTATGCAACATCTTCTAAAATCCACGACGGTCGTGTTTTGCCTGCTGCTGTCGATGACCCTGCAAGCGCAAACCAAACCCGCCAAAACAAAACCGAAACCAACAGGCGATCCCCGCATTGAAAAATTGCTGGCCAAAATGACCCTGGAAGAAAAAATAGGTCAAATGACCTTATATACAACCGACTGGGAATCAACAGGCCCCACCATTCGGGATGGATACAAAAACGATATTCGCAGCGGCAATTGCGGCGCCTTATTTAATAGCCACACCGTGCCTTTTACCCGCGAATTACAACGTATTGCCGTAGAAGAAACCCGCCTGAAAATACCGCTTTTGTTTGGATACGATGTGATCCATGGATACAAAACCATCTTTCCAATACCCTTGGGCGAGGCAGCCAGCTGGGACCTGGATGCCATAGAACGCAGTGCCCGGATTGCTGCTACAGAGGCCGCAGCCTCGGGTTTGCACTGGACTTTTGCGCCCATGGTGGATATTGGCCGCGACCCACGCTGGGGCCGGGTGATGGAAGGTGCCGGGGAGGATACCTACCTCGGCTGTCGCATTGCTGAAGCAAGGGTGCGCGGATTTCAGGGCAAGGGCATTGGCAATACCGATGCCGTGATTGCCTGCGTAAAACACTATGCTGCTTATGGTGCACCCATCGGCGGCCGCGATTACAACACGGTAGATATGAGCGAGCGTTTTTTCCGGGAATACTACCTGCCGCCTTACAAAGCGGCCGTTCAAGCAGGCGCGATGACCGTAATGGCATCCTTCAACGATTATGATGGCGTACCTGCCACGGGCAATAAATACTTGTTGCAACACATTTTGCGCGATGAATGGGCATTTAAAGGTTTTGTGGTAACCGATTACACAGGCATCAATGAAATGGTGAAGCATGGTGTAGTTCCGGATGATAAAGCGGCGGGTGAACTCGCCGTGCAGGCAGGCATTGATATGGATATGCAAGGCGCTGTATATCAACGCTTTTTGGCACAATCTGTAAAAGAAGGCAAGGTAAAAATGGCCCAAATTGATGAAGCCGTACGCCGTATCCTGGCGCTAAAATTCCAATTGGGCTTATTTGAAGATCCATACAAATTTAGCAATGCGCAACGTGCCCAGGCAACCATTTTAAGCCCTGAAAACCGTGCCGCTGCCCGCGACGTCGCCCGTAAGAGCATGGTTTTGTTAAAAAACGCCAATCAGGTATTGCCGCTCAACAAACAACAAAAAATTGCGCTCATCGGCCCCTTGGCGGAAACCAAAAACGACCTGATTGGTAACTGGTCTGGCGCAGGCAGTGGTGCCGATTGCGTGAGCCTGCTGGAAGGTTTGCAAAATGCCGGGATGAAACCAGTCGCTGTAGCCAAAGGTTGTGCCATCGACAGTGAGGACCAATCGGGATTTAAAGCCGCCCTCGATGCTGCTGCACAAGCCGATGTGGTCGTATTGGCCATTGGCGAACGCGCCGATATGTCGGGAGAAGCCGCATCACGTGCTTATATTACGGTTCCAGGTGCCCAAGAGGCCTTGCTGACAGCGCTAAAAGCCACCGGCAAACCCGTGGTTGTGGTGCTGATGAATGGCCGCCCATTGACCATCCCAAACATTGATCGGCAGGCCGACGCGATTCTCGAAACCTGGTGGTCGGGCACCGAAGCAGGCAATGCCATCGCCGATGTATTAAGTGGCGCCTACAACCCATCCGGCAAATTGACCATGAGCTTTCCCCGCACAACTGGACAAATACCCGTGTATTACAACCATAAAAGTGCTGGTCGGCCATTTGATCCAAATTCAAAATGGACCACCAAATACATTGATGAAGCCAATGCGCCGTTGTACGCTTTTGGTTATGGCTTGAGTTATACCTCCTTTAAATATGGTGTACCCACGGCCAGCAAAACTGCGTTTAAAAAAGGCGAAAGCATCGTCATTTCCGTAGAACTCACCAATACTGGCAATGTAGATGGCGAGGAAGTGGCGCAATTATACATCCACGATTTGGTAGGCTCCGTTACCCGTCCTGTGCGCGAACTCAAGGCGTTCCAAAAAGTAATGCTGCGCAAAGGAGAGACGAAAACGCTCACATTTACCTTATCGGACAAGGATTTCAGTTTTTTCAAACAAAATATGAAGTTTGGCAGCGAGCCCGGCGACTTCGAAATAACGGTAGGTGGCAACTCGGATACGGACAATGTTGTGCGCGTAAGTTTAAAATAGACAGATCGTTGTGATAACACTGTATGGCACGGAAAAGGGGGATTGCATTGGAATTTTTTGTGGTGAAATTTGAGTTTCATGCGGTCCCTTCCTGCTTTTTTTAAGATATTTCTAGCAAATACTTTTTTGCAACACAACAGAAAGCCCCATAAAAGTGTTAAATGTTCGTATTTTTGCTTTCAATTTCCTTTCACTCAACGTACAGGAAATCGGGTAAATCCTGGCCCAACACTCAAATTTCACAGATTCAGCATTTATCGCTATGTTTCGAAAACACATCATTAAAGTACTCGCCCTTTTAGTTTTTTTCGCCTTTGCCACCGAACCAACGTATGCGCAAAGCCGTAAAAAATCAAGTTCCAGCCTCAGTAAGAAAAAAAAGAAGGCCGCTGCTGCTAAGAAAAAGAAAGCCGCTGAAAAGGCTAAAGCAGAAGCAGCAGAAGAGGAAGGTAAACCGACCACTACATTCACCGACCATTTATGGTACGGCGGCGGCGTTGGTTTGGGCTTAAGTTCCGCTTATGGCGTCAACTCGTTTGGCATATCCGTTTCGCCAATGGTTGGGTATAAAATCAATAAATGGGTTTCTTTCGGTCCTAGAACCTCCGTTGCATTCTCTTCCTTAAAAATCCCAGGTTACAAATCGATCAATTTGTTCAACATCGAAGCGGGCGGTTTCGTTCGTGCGCATGTGTACGAAGGCTTTTTCTTACAGGGGGAAGTATCCAATGAATGGATTCAGCTACCTGATGAAGCCGTTGGGGTTGAGTTCACCAAATATACCCAAAGTCGGTTTAATCAATACTTGGGGGCAGGGTATAATTTTGGTCGTGGTCAGGGCGGCGTCGGCACTGAGATAAGCCTACATTATAATTTTGCCGTAGGCCGAGATATTAACACCGGTGTAAGTCCATTTAACTACCGGTTTGGATTTACCTGGCGTTTCTAATTGTTTTGATATAAATATGCATCATCCCGAATTTTGGTTTTCACCAAAATTCGGGATTTTTATATATTACCATGAATACCTGGCAAAAAACCCATTAAAACAGCGTCCCCATTTGCTTAGGCGGCACCACCCCCAAATGGAAATAGGCCTTTTCGGTGGCCATGCGCCCGCGTGGCGTACGGTGCAAATAACCTTCCATAATTAAAAAGGGCTCGTGTACTTCCTCAATCGTACCTGCATCTTCGCCCACCGCGGTACCAATGGTGGTAATGCCCACCGGCCCTCCTTTAAATTTGTGAATAATGGCCCCCAAAATGCGGTTGTCCATTTCATCAAGCCCATTTTCATCTACGTCCAGGGCATTCAAGCCATACCGGGCGATTGCCTGATCCACTTCCCCGGTGCCTTTAATTTGGGCAAAATCTCGAATACGGCGCAACAAAGCATTTGCAATACGCGGGGTGCCTCGGCTCCTGCGGGCGATTTCATGGGCTCCATCGTCCGTAATGCGAATTTCCAAAATAGTGGCCGAGCGATGTACAATACGCTCCAAAGTAGCCACATCATAGTAATCCAGGTGGCAATTGATGCCAAAACGCGCACGCAACGGTGCCGTCAGGAGGCCCATCCGGGTGGTGGCCCCCACCAGGGTAAACGGATTTAGGGCAATCTGGATACTCCGCGCATTCGGCCCCGAATCGATCATAATGTCAATCCGATAATCTTCCATGGCCGAGTACAGGTATTCCTCTACCACCGTATTCAAACGGTGTATTTCATCAATAAACAACACATCACCCGGCTCTAAGCTGGTCAGGATACCTGCCAGGTCTCCCGGCTTTTCCATCACCGGCCCGGAGGTCAATTTGAGCGATGCGTCCAATTCATTGGCAACAATATGAGAAAGCGTTGTTTTACCAAGTCCTGGTGGACCGTGCAGCAGCACATGATCCAGGGCATCGCCCCGTTGTTTGGCCGCCTGAATAAACACCTGCAGGTTGTCTACAATTTTTTGTTGACCACTAAACTCATCCAAAAGTTTGGGACGCAGTGCCTTCTCCACTACTTCCTTTTCGCCACTTGGCTCATCTGCATTCAATTTACTCATCTAAAAGCTCTTGTGGATTGAAAAATGGGTGTATTTTGCAGCAAATATGAAATTTTTTGTTTGAAAAAACAAAAATATTTTATTGTAGCAATTGCATGACATGGAAGAAGTAACGAAAACACTGTTGATCCAACCGGATATATTCATTGGAGGTTTGCGTATTGCGGAACCGGTAACCACTTTAACGGGCCTATTGGTAGCGCTTTTTAGCTTTTTTGCCTGGTGGCGTTTAGGCCAAACGGCTTCGCAAAATCCGATCAATGTACACTTACGCTGGTTCTTTTTGTTAATGGCCATTGGCACTGCAATTGGGGGCATCGTTGGACATGCTTTCCTGTATATGCTGCCTTATTACTGGAAATTACCAGGTTGGACCATCAGCATGCTAAGTATAACGGCCATCGAACGGGCCGCCATTTTTCAAGCCAAACCCCTGCTCCGTCCGTTTTGGACCCGCTTTTTTTTGTGGGGTACGCTGATTGAGTTTGTCGTTTTTCTGCTGCTGGTCGGATTTACGCAAAATTTCAAATGGGTCGAATTGCAGGCAGGCATCGGGCTTTTGGTCGTTATGGGCATGCTGCAAACCTACATTTATCAAAAAACACGGTGTCAAGGCAGTTTAATATTGCTCGCTTCCATTCCGGTTGCGGTATTGGCCGTTTTACCCCATGTATTTAAATTCAGTCCGAGCGTGTGGTTTACCCATTTTGACATTGGACACCTATTTATGTGTGCTGCAGTATGGGTACTTTGGAGAGGCGCCGAAGGTATTAAAGGCAGCCTAGAACCGGTGAAAATGTAAGCCTGGTTCGTGGTGCGCTTGCAAAACAGCGATAATTTCATCGAAAGCCGATGCATCTTGCTGATAATCAACCCGTTCAAGGTCTAGCACAATAACGGGCGTTTCTGTTTCCGTTTTCAGGTATTCAAAATAGGCGCGCTGCAATTCTTCCAGGTATTGGGCGCTGATGTTTTGCTCAATAGATCGTCCACGTTTTTGAATTTGTTCCATCAAAACAGGGATCGGACGGTGCAAATAAACCAGCAAATCCGGCTTCGGGAATCCAGCATTTAACACCGAAAAAAGCCGCTGAAACAAGCGAAACTCCTCCTCGCTCAGGTTATTTTTTGCAAAAAGCAAGGTTTTTACAAAAAAATAGTCGGCTACTGTGCACGATTGAAACAAATCAGGCGTGGCAAAATGTTCCTGCAACTGCTTATGCCGTTCGGTCATAAAAAACAGCTCCACCGGAAACCCATACCGATCGGGTTGCTCGTAAAAATAAGGTAAAAAAGGATTGTCTGTAAATTGCTCCAATACCAAAGCGCACCCATGGCGTTGGGCAAGCAGGTTGCAGAGCGTGGTTTTGCCCACACCAATATTTCCTTCAAATGCAATAAACTGATACGGAAAGGGGGTATTCATCGGTTTATCGTTCCAACATCACCACGTCGGAAGGGTCTTTACAATCTGCATAAAGGTCCTCAATCGTTTTGTGCAATACCGGATGCTCCAGTTCGCCGGCAATTTCCATGAGGGGTACCAACACAAACATGCGGTCCTGCAATTCAGGATGTGGCACTTCCAGGCCTTTATCGCGTACAATGCGCTTGCCGTACAATAAGATATCAATATCAATAATACGAGGGCCCCATTTTTCCTTTTTTTCCCGACCCATTTCTTTTTCAATCGAGTCGATGGCTTTCAACAAATCCCGCGGATCCATGGTCGTATTGGCCATCACCACCATATTATAAAAAGGATCCTGGTCGGTTTTACCCCAAGGTTGCGTTTCGTACAAACTGCTTTGCTTGGCAACTTTGCCAATTTGCTGGTTGATGTATTGCAACGCCAGGCGGATGTTGACTTCCCGCTTGCCAACATTGCTGCCCAAACCGAGGAAAACGTTGATATATTTCTTTAAAAAAGGTTGACCCTGCTGCATGACTAAAAAGATTTTGTATTCCCAACGAAAAAGGCGGGCAAAGGTAATAAATTTGTGCGTTTTTTTAACATTTAAACGATTCGTGTTGCGCGGGCTTAATTATTTGTCTGACAACCATTGCAATAAATCCTCGGCGTATTGGGAATGATCGGCCAAAAAACCAACCGAGCCAATATGGGTTCGCTTCGGCATTTCAATCCAGGTACTCGGTCCGGCATACTGCGCAGCAAAAGCAGCCGCGCTTTCGATCGGTACAATCCGATCGGCGGTACCGTGCATAAACAGGGCGGGTATTTTTTCCTGACCACCGAGATGCCGGATCGGATTGGCCATTTGAAATGAATCGGAACCGTGTTTGCCGCCTGCAAACCAATGAACGGGTTTAAAATGGGGCATTTTTGTCAAATCTAATGGGCCACCGATGGACAGAAACCCCGAAATCCGGTCTTGCGACAGGCCCAGTGCTGCGAGCGCCTCAACGTCAAACGTTAGATGTGCTGCAAGATTCGCGCCTGCCGACATGCCGCCCAACAACAATTGGTGATCGCCCAGTCCATGTTGGTCCAGCAAGGGCAGTATTTCTATCATAGCCGAATTCAAATCGGCGCGCATGTCAGGATAAGCAAAACGGGGCGACAATCGATAGGCCGGTTTAATCACCGGAAAACCCGCTTGAAGGAAAAAAGTGGCCAGGGTAGGTAATAATGCAGGAGCGCCCGTGATCCAGGCACCTCCATGATAAAAAATCACCACACTTTTTCTGGGGGTTTGTGGATTGGCTTTTGGCCAGAATAGCAGATATTGCCGCTTATTATCGCCAAAACGATGCGTTTGCGGGGCTTCCGGATATCGTTCCAGCGCTAAATGCTGGATCAACTGAATGGGAATTTCCAACAATTGATAAGCAAGTGCTGGTGTATATGGATTTTTAGTCATTTATTGCAGAAATTGTAAAAAAACGATGAAAATCTAGGCGCAAGGAGTACATAACAAGAAATAAAGCAGCATGTTTCAATGTTAAATGTGCGAGGCAGCAAAAAGATTGGTGGAAGTATCCGGTCTTTTGTCTTTTTTTGCAATGAAAAGCCACCATACGGCACGCGTTGTTACAACCACTAATCGATACAATGACAAAATTTATAATCTATTCTGCCTTTTTAGGGTTATTTGGCATATTGGGCCTTCCGCTAAAGTTGTACGCACAACCTTGTGCTGTCAACGCGACCCTCCTCTCTGCCACCCCAGCGCAATGTAATGGTACCGCTACCGGATCGGCGGTCATTGGGGTAACCAACGCGACCCTGCCACTCGATTTTATCCTGGAAGGTACCGGTCCTATTTTCCCATCGGGCAACCTGACCAACCTGTTTGCAGCAGGAAACCATATTGTGGTTATACGCGATGCCAATGGCTGTTTGGATACGGTGAGTTTTACGACCACCGAGCCGCCGCCCATTCAATTAAATGTGAACACCACACCCGTCATTTGCAACGGAGATGATACGGGTACAGGTACAGCAACGGTCAGTGGCGGAACAGGTGCACTTTCGGTTACCTGGCAAGGTTGTGCTGGCGGGCCTATTTTTAACGGCCTCAATGTAGGCGCATTGTTTGCAGGTTGCTACAACGTCAAAGTAACCGACGGCAATGGATGTATGGTTTCGCAAGCCGTAAACATTACAGAACCCCCACCATTTACCTTTACATCTACGCAGGACTCGGTCGACTGTTTTGGCGGCTCCAACGGGATCGCAACCATTTTTGTATCCGGGGGCTCCCAACCTTACACCTATTTATGGAGCAATGGCAGCACCGGGCAAACCGCCATGGGCCTCAATGCCAATTTTCACACCGTGGCCATCACCGATGCCGCAAATTGTCAGGCTTTTACGTTTGTACAAGTACTTCAACCCGGCATTTTAAAAATAGATAGTGTTACCGTAAAATCCGTGGATTGCTTCGGAGAAAACAACGGACGCGCTGGTATTTACCTATCAGGAGGTACCCTGCCTTTCACCTATGCATGGAGTGATCCAGCCGGACAAACCACCAAGCAGGCCGTGAACTTAACTGCCGGATTGTACACCGTTACTGTCACAGATTTTCATGGTTGTAGCATCGTCAATTCGGCGGTTATTCCTTCCCCGACAGATCTTACTGTATCGGTAAGCAATCTTACCGGTGAAAAATGTGCCGGTGTTTGTGCCGGAACAGCCACCATTACCGCAACAGGTGGCACCCCGCAATACAATATACAATGGAGTACCCCAGTGGTACCACCGGGTACTTTTGCAGCCAATAATTTATGTGCCGGGGCTTATTCTATTACGGTACAAGACTCAAAAGGCTGCTCGAAAACGGTGATGGCCGCTGTACCTGGTATCGCGCCAATTGTAGTTAATGTGACGGGTGTTGCCCCTACCTGCGCTGGCCAATTAAACGGATCCGCAAACAGTACGGTGACCGGTGGTGTACTGCCCATTACCTATAAATGGAGCAATTCGGAAACAACCCCCAATATTCAGTCCCTTACTTGCGGCTTATACCTGCTCACCGTCACTGATGCCAATGCCTGCACCAAAATTGACACCATCGACTTAATTTGTCCACCGGTCATTAGTGTAATAAACACTTCATCCGATCCGGTGCTGTGTTTTGGTGGTTCAAACGGGTCTGCTTCTGTGTTAGCCTTGGGTGGATCGGGCAATTTGAGCTATCTCTGGAGCGATGCAACAGGACAAACCACCGCAACGGCAACCAGCTTGCCTGCTGGAAATTACACCGTAACAATTACCGATAGCAACAATTGCAATACCACCGCAACCACGACCGTTGGTCAAGCCAATCAACTAACGACCCAGTTTACAACGACTGCCGTAAATTGTTTTGGTGGCATGGATGGTAAATTAACCGGACAAGCCAATGGTGGTACCGGCCCATACACCTATTTATGGAGTAATATGGCATCTGCTCCCGACATCAACAACCTGGCGGCAGGGCTGTACACGGTAACCATTACGGATAAAAACAACTGCACCCTGGTAAGTACGGCACCAGCCGTTACGCAACCGAATGATGGGGTACAAATCAATTTGATTCAAGTTAAAAAATCATGCGCCGGCCAAAATAACGGTGCCGCCAATGCACAAGCATCGGGCAGCAATGGCGCTCCTTACACCTACCTTTGGGATAACGGCCAAACGACCGCCACGGCCAGCATGCTATCCGTCGGAACCCACACCGTAACCGCCAGTGATGTACAAGGGTGTAACAGCACGCAAAGTATTGTAATTGAAGAACTTGACAGCATTCTCATAAATGCTGCACCCGTATTACCAACTTGTTATGGCGTAAAAAATGGTGTTTTGGCCGTTAACCTTGTCAGTGGGGGGATCGGAAATGGCGTGCTGGGCAATTATGATTACGCCTGGAGCGTACCCAACGCGCCGGATGCTGCCGTGCTTACCGGCTTGGCGGGCGATCAAACCTACTTTTTGACCGTGAGTGATCAGCAGGGATGTTCCGGTGTGTTTCAATTCTTCTTGGTACAGCCACAACAAATCACCGCATCGGGCAATTCGACCGACGTGCGTTGTTTCGGACAATCGGATGGTACCGCCATGATCGGAAACATTAAATTCAATAAAGGTCCCGTTGACCTTTTATGGAACAATGGCGAAAAAAACGATACCATTACCGGCCTGGGCGCAGGTACCTACACTGCTTTGGTAACCGACAGTATTGGATGCAAAACCGATATTTTGGTGACCGTAGAAGAACCCGATTCGCTAACGGTACAATTTGATATCACCCAATTGTTTTGCACCAACGATCGCAACGCTGGTATCGCAACTACGATAGCCGGTGGTACGCCGCCCTACAACCTCAGCTGGAGCAATGGCACAAGTGGACCTGATTTGACCAACCTGGCACCGGGTGTATATGCCTTGACGATTCGTGATGCAAACGGCTGTGTATTAGCCGATTCGGTAACCATCAACCGCCCCGATTCGATCGTAATTCGTGCCGAAGTGGTAGCGCCAAAATGCTTTGGGGATGCCAATGGAAGAATTAAAATGAGCGTCACGGGTGGCAAAGGCCCCTATAAATTTCGTCTAAACCAGGATGATTTTGGCGGCGCTAGTGCCTTTATTGGACTTACCGCCGGCGTTTATACCCTGGAAATTAAAGATGCCAATGGTTGCACGGCCACCCTGGTAGACACCCTGGATCAACCGTTGCCCATCACCATTACGCTGCCCGCCGACACCACCATTCAATTGGGGCAAAGCCTGAATGTGAGCGCCGATGTATCCAATGGATTTGGTATGATCGACCTGAGTTGGAACAGTAGTTTGCAAGAAGCGCTCGTGTGTGTGGATTCCCCGTTTTGCACAGAAATCAAAATCACGCCCACCTTTTCAAATCGTTATACCATTACGGCAAAAGATGAAAACGGTTGTTATGGCCAAACCAGCATCAAAGTGAATGTGCAGAAAACCAGGGGTATTTACGTACCCACCGGATTCAGCCCGGATGGCAATAACAACAATGATTTGTTGATGGTACACGGCAATGCAGAACAAATAAAGGAAATTCGCGTTTTCAGGGTGTTCGATCGTTGGGGGACCTTGCTGTATGAAGACCAAAATTTCAAGGTAAATGACGCCAGCCGGGGTTGGGACGGCCGTTTCCGAGGCAAAGCTTGTGATCCGGCGGTGTTTGTGTGGTATGTGGAAGCCGAATTTTTAGACGGTTACCTGGAAACAGCCACGGGCAATGCGACCCTGATTCGATAAATATCCCATTTTCCAATTTAACTACACTCCATGCGCGGAATTTGTGTCCTTGTCTTGCTACTTACGCCAATCTATGGCCTCTTTGCTCAAAATAAACCCGAAAAACAAAAAGGATTACTGTGGGAAATTTCGGGCAACGGCATCGCCAAAACCGGTTATTTGTACGGCACCATGCACGTATCAGAAAAACTGGTGTTCAACCTGAGCGATTCCTTTTTTCTGGCTTTGCAACATGCCGATGTGGTGGCCCTCGAAACCAACCACGATGAATGGCAAAGCTTCACCAATGGGTTGATGGGCATGGGCCGGGAAGCCCTCGATTATGCAGGTAGTTACGGAACCCGAAACGAATACCAAAACCTGTATTTCGGGTCGTTCCTGTTTGCCCCGCCCAGCCGGGAAATGCTTGCCGGATTATTGTCGGCCAAACCCAGCATGACCAATGAATTCCTCTATCGATCGAATGAATACCAACAAGATTATGAGGAAGATACATATTTAGACCTTTTTATATTTCAGGCAGGAAAAAAATTAGGTAAAAACGTTATCGGGCTCGAAACCCTCGAAGGGAGCTACGAAGCCGTGATGCGTGCACGCCTGCCCGATCCGGACGCTACCAAGGAACGCCGCAATTACAACCCAAGCGGCGATTTAAGCCTCGAAGTTGCTTATCGAGAACAGGATCTGGCCCTCATTGACTCCATCAATCGAATGACCAGTCCGGGGAAAAACTTCCAGCACTGGATGCTCGACGAACGCAATACCTTGATGACCCATGGCATCGACTCCATTTTGCAAAAGGGTTCTTCCATTTTTGCTGCGGTGGGTGCCGCCCATTTGCCGGGCGAAACAGGCGTCATCCAACAATTGCGCAAATTGGGCTACCAACTGCGCCCCGTGCAATTTACCGACCGAAAAGGCACTACCGATAAAGACGCCATTGATAAACTGCGCTATCCCGTGGCACTTGCGCGCAACTTTTTGACCGATTCCTCTTGGTCGGCTGCAACGCCCGGGCAGTTTTACCGAACCATCAACCAGGATGGCATGCAACAATACCTGTGTGCCGACATGAGCAATGGCGCATTTTATGCCGTAAATCGGCTCAATACAAACGGTTGGTGGCAAGGTCAATCAGAGCAGTATATTTCAGAGCGAATTGACAGCCTGATTTACGAACACATTCCCGGTAAAATTTACGCGCGCAATCGCATCACCAGCCCATTTTTGGGTCACGAAATCAGTTCACGCACGCGCAGGGGCGATGTATTGCGCTTTAAAATTATGGTTACGCCCCAGGAAGTGGTTGTTTTTAGCGCTGGTGGCAATGGAAACTACGCCCAAGGCCCGGAAGTAGACAGTTTCCTGAACAGCATTACCCTTGAAACGAAACAGGAACAAAAAACCCTCCTGGAGCCAACGCATGGCGGATTTAAAATCAATTTTCCAAGACCCTTAAGTTATAATAGCACGGAACAGGAAAATCCTACTAAATTTTTGGCCGTTTCTGAAATTGGAAAAGACAGCAGCGTTTACTTCCTGTACCGCACGAATTATCATGACTTTAAATATATTGAGGAAGACACCTTTGAATTGAATATCATTGGCGAATCAATTGCCGAGCAATTCACCAAACAGGCGCCGACCATGCAACTGGTTGCCGATGCCCCCTACCCTACCCAGGATATCAGCTTCACTGCCCAAGATGGAAGTACCCACTTTTTCCTGCGTCTGGTCATTGATGGCCCCTTGTATTACCTCCTGGGCTGTCGAAAAAAAGATGACGTTAAACCGACAGCCTTTTTTAATTCATTTGAAATTCAAGACTTTAAGTATAGTGAAAAGTTTTCTGAAACCATTGACACGGTGTACCATTACAAGGTAACCACCCTTCCTAAAAAGGTACCTAAAAGCAAGGCCTTCCTCGATCGTTTGCGGAAGTTATATGAGGAAAGTGCCCAGAAAATGAAGGAAAAGAGTTACGAAGAGGAATATTATTACGCCGATAAAACCGAACAATACAGTGTGTTGGCATCGCCTTATATGGATGAATTAATTTCGTTGCGGGTGTTCAATGCGCCCCAGGGCTTAATGTCGCCTTCTATTGACTCGCTCAAAAGCAGCATGCTCCAAAACTTAAGCGACCAGCATAACTTATTGATAAAATCGGTCCAATGGGAAGATCAAAAAGGAGTTTTAGTCGGAAACCTGATGCTGGCAGATACCAACAGTACGCGCGGAATTCGGGTAAAACTGTTTGTCATTAACCGCAAATCGTACCGTTTGATGGCCACGGTAAACCAAAACAGGCTGGAAAGCGGGTTTATTCGTTCCGTATTTAATAGTTTTCAACCTACCGATTCATTGGATGGCACCAGCTTGTTTGGGCAGCGCAACCTGCGTTTTTTGCAAACCATTTATTCGGTGGATAGCCTCGAGCGGGCTTCTGGCCTGGATGCTTTGAGCGAGGAGTGGCGCCTTGAATTCAAACCGGAAGATTTCCCGGCACTTAAAAGGGCTTTGGTACACAGTGGTTTCGACAAATTGCGCTTTCGAGATCGGCGGGTACTCATCAATGCCCTGGGCTCGTTTGACAGCCAGGAAGCGCTCAATTTTGCCTTACAGTTTTACAAAACGCATTCCGATTCATTGCGGTATCAGGCAAGCATCTTGCGGGCGCTCGCACACATGCAAACCAAAAATTCAATGGAAGCCCTGCTGGACTTGATGCTGGAGCAACCCATTTTTTTGAGTGAAGAAATGGATCAGATTTTTGCGGAAATGTCGGATACCCTCAAATTAGCGTCAACCTTTGTACCCAAATTATTGAAACTTGCCGAGTTGGATGCCTTCCGGGACAAAGTATACAATTTGCTGGAAAGTATGGTAACCAGCGGATTGATCCGCAGTAAATCGTACCGCCCCTTGATGCCTACCCTGCTGCGTGAAAGCTCCTGGGATATTTCACGGTATCAATTTATGGAAGAATCACGCAGAGAGCGCGCCTCCGACAATTACGGGGTATATGAAGATATCAGTGCGGTGGATATTATGCGAAACCTTCGTTTGTTAGCGCCCGGCTTGAAAAAGAACCCAGCCATCAAATCGTTGACGGAACGTTTGCTCAAAATTGCCGATCCGGTTACTAAAGTCAAAGTGTACGGATTGTATTTGCAACAGGACATCCCCGTTGATCGCGCCTTGCTGGAACCTTTTTATGTAAACCCAAAAACGCATTTCCCTTTATTTCAACAATTAAAATATTCAAATAAATTCAACTCCTATCCAGGTTGGTTTACCGACACCATCAGTTTGATCAAATCCTATATTGTTGCGCAAAAGGAAGTGGGCTACAGCAGTGTCAACTCCATTGATTCTATTCGTTTTTTGAGTCGGCACCCGTTCAAGGTTTTTAAACGTCCGGTATTTCTTTACTTTTTTGAAGTGAAAGAAAAAGACAGTAAAAACTGGATTCTGACCCAACTTACCGTAGAGCAGAGCCTGAAGTTTTTTTCCAAACAGGAAAAGAAAAAAAACGACGATCTCTTCCTGACCATGGGGCGCTATTACTGGGATCAACCGCAGATCCGTACCCTGACCAATGTGCAGGAAAAGGATAAAGCCGAGTATATTCGCAAAAAACTGGGCGAAATGCGCTTTGCCAACCGCATGCGTTATCGGTCCACACAAGAGGATAATTATTACTATCCAAACGATTAAGGTGCACGTTTTTAGGATAACTAAAGAAAATTGATTTGCTTTGCCGTGCCGTTTGGCAACAGGCCAGTATAATCCATGAAAACGTAAAGAAAGATTTTCATTTAGCTAATCAAAACAAGTACTTGCATGAAACATTTTTCCAAACCGGTTTTTTGCGCGATTTTTCTTTTAATGCTGGCAAGCAGCCTGAAAGCCCAGGATCCGCGCTTTTCACAATATTATGCCTCCCCCTGGAACCTCAATCCAGCACTGACCGGGGTATTTAATGGTCGCTGGCGTGCTACCGTCAATTACCGCGACCAATGGAACAGCGTGCTTTCGCCCGTTCCGTTCCGCACCTATGCCGCTGCCTACGAATACCGCGTGGAAGTAGCCAATGAAGATTATGCCTCTTTTGGTATTGGCGCCATGCACGACGAAGCGGGTACGGCCCGTTTTGTTCAAAATAAGGTGCATTTGGGTGGTGCTTACCTGAAAAAATTGTCGGGCGGCCCCAGAAGGGCTTCCCACTATCTCAGCGCCGGCGCACAACTGGGCATGGGCCAAAATTCCATCGACTGGAGTCAATTGTGGTTCAGCCGTCAATTTGACCCGGGCACTCAAACGCCCGATTATAGCGCCGCCAATGGGGAGGCCAACGCCAACGCAAATTCGGCCGCCTACCTGGATTTTAACGCGGGTTTGCTGTGGTATATGGTGTTTGACAACGACGGTTATTTTTATGCAGGCGGTGGAATGCACCATTTGAATTCCCCCGTCATTTCACTCGTTGAAAATAACAGCGAAACCTTGTATTCCCGTTGGACAGGCCATGCAGGTGGCCTTTTTCCGGTAAGCCACAACCTGGCGCTGATGCCCAGCGTGCTCGTCATGAAACAAGGCCCATCCCTGGAAGCAACCCCTGGCGTAAATGTGCGGTACAGCAACAATGATTACAATGAAGTGGCGGTGCGCGCAGGCATGTTTGCACGCGTTGCCAATAAATTGGATAAAAGCATGCATGTTGATGCCTTAACGGTGGTCGGTATGCTAGAAATGAACCGTTGGACACTTGGACTTAGTTATGACATCACGGTTTCCAAACTCGCCGTTGCCAACAACAACCGCGGTGCTTTTGAAGTATCCTTGATGTACTTCCAACCTGCCGAAAAACGCGCACGGGTAGTTTGCCCAAGGTTTTAAACACCTTTTAATACATGAGAAAACATCTTCTTTCCCTACTGCTCCTTTGCGGTACTGCTGCGTTTTTGCATACCCAAACCCCTTGGAACAACCTTAAAATCACGCCCGAACATCCCCAGCCAGGCGAAACAGTGCGCATCGAGTACAATTGGCTCAATGGACCTTTGAAAAATGCCGAATCAATCGATGTGTTGGTCCTGGAATACAGTGAAAAAGCACCCGAGGCACGCGAAGTGGCGCTCGAACACGCCGGAAACAAGTTGGTCGGCACGTTTACGACCAGTAAATCAGCGCTTACCGCCATTATTGGTTTTCAAGCAGGCGAACAATGGGACAACAACCAGGGATTGGGCTATTTTGTCGAACTAGCCGATAAAACCGGAAAAATCATACCAGAAAGCCAGGCCGCAAAAGCCGTATTGTTTACCAATTTTGGTAACTATATGGAACTCAATGCCAAACCGGCACTGGCCAACACCTGGCTCGACGCGGCATTTGCTGCCCAACCTGCCATCCGCACCAAATATTTGCCTACCTACATCCGCAACTGGATGAACATGAAACGCGGCGATGCCGGGAAAGAACAGGCCCTGGCCCTCTTGGATGAACTGGAAAATGCCCCGAAAATCACCGAAAAAGATTGGATGAGCGCCGTACGGTTGTATGAATTTTTGCAGGCCATGGATAAAGCCAAAAGCCTTAAGGAAAAATTGCGCACGACCTACCCAAAAGGCAGTTTTGTACAGCAAGAGCGCCGGCAAAGCATCAATGCCGAACCCGATACCCTGCGCCGCGAACGTTTGCTAGAGGACTATATCAAGAATTTCCCGCCTCAAACCGAAGCCGAATTCAAGGATCTTTACCGCCTGTATGCTGGCCTGGCCATGCGTTATGCCGAAGCAAAAAGTTGGGACAAACTGACCAACATGGCCGAAAAAATGGACCCTGCCAGCCGCGCCGACCTATTCAACAACCTTGCCTGGCAACTCGCCGAAAACAACGAAGACCTGGGATGGGCCCGTTTATTGGGTGAAAAAGCCCTTTCCTGGGCACGCATGGAGGTGGTAGCGCCTTCTACCCCCAAACCCGGTCCGGTAAACCATAAAAACTGGGAACTACAACGGCGCCAAACCTTTGCCTCCTATGCCGATACCTACGCATTTACCCTCGATAAAACCAACGAACCGGCCAAAGCAGCCAGTTTGCAAGCACAGGTTGTAGCAATTATGGAGCGCAGCAACGAGGAAATGAACGAACGGTACACCAGTTATTTGGAGCGGGCTAAAGCCCCCGATTTGCGCTATCAACTGGAAGGTTTTATCATTCAAGGCCACGCAACAGCCGCCATGAAAGACCAATTTAAACGGCTTTACACTTCGGAAGACAAATCAGAAGCCGGGGCAAAAGCCTATTTGACCCAATTGGAGCAAAGTGCGAAGGAAAATTTGCGCAAATCACTGGCTGCCAAGATGTTGGATCTGCCTTCACCCGCCTTTAGCCTGCAAAACTTGAAAGGAGAAACCGTCAGTTTAGCCAGTCTGAAAGGAAAAATAGTAGTAGTTGATTTCTGGGCAACCTGGTGCGGACCCTGCAAAGCGTCTTTTCCAGCGATGCAAATGGCGCAGGCAAAATTTGAAAAAGACCCAAACGTGGCGTTTGTTTTTTTAAACACCTGGGAACGTATGCCAGCAGATCAAAAAACGAAAAATGCCAGCGACTTTATTACCGGTAAAAACTA
Source organism: uncultured Bacteroidota bacterium (assembly GCA_903905445.1). GTDB lineage: Bacteria > Bacteroidota > Bacteroidia > Chitinophagales > Saprospiraceae > M3007. The sequence goes on along the minus strand of CAIVGO010000452.1, from coordinate 18,129 downwards.
TCCATTTAATGTACTGCTCGATTTGGATGATGCGGTGGTGGCCGAATTTGGCGTTACAGGCATTCCAACCAAGTATATCCTCGACCCCAAAGGCAACATCTGCTTTAAAAGCGTTGGCTGGAACGGCAGCGCGGATGCCTTGGTAGACGAACTTAGCCTGATGATTGATTTGGCTAAAACGCGTTGATCTTCATGATTTTACAAACACGGCTTGTATGAATTCCGTGTAAATGCGTAAATTGTATTGACGGGGCGACTTTTTCTGTCACCCCGTCAATACAATTTAGATGCTACCATAAATCATAGATAAAATCATCAAAAAAATCGCGCGTATTTGCACGTGTCATTATGCCTTATCCTGTAAACGCTATTGTCGGGTTGTTGAGTGCAAAAAAGTCGTGTCTGTTCACAAATTGTTTCGCTGCGTGTAGTCCTCTTTTCCGAAACGCTTAATATCTCGCAGCGCTCAATCTTTGTTTTATAAAAGACCAACGCGCGGCGGGGGATTGAGCGTGGGAAGAACGAAGATCAGCTCAGCGGTGGTGACACGACAAAACGTAAAGGCTACTATCGGGATGACTGAAAAAGTCGCTCCGATAATAGCCTTTACGTTTTTTTTATTAGCAACTCCCTTTTTCTACCAAAGCTTCACCGCGCCCGCCAAATAAGCATCAGCCATCTTTTTCAATTGGCCCCAGGTAAACCCACAGGTATCGCATTCATAATACGACATGATATTGCCCAGGTCCGGGTTGTAGTATTCGCCGTTGGCATCCTGGCCGCCGAAGATAAACTTACAATTTTCAACATAAGCAGGCAAGGGATCCAGGGCTTTGTACGGATCGGCAGGGGTATCGCAAATTTGATCACCTTCCGTCAAACAGTTCGCGCCATTTACCAATTCCGCGCCGTTGCCTTCAAAAGTATGGGACAGGGTGAAAAAATGCCCTAACTCATGCGAAATAGTGCGCGTCGTGATGCAATCTTTTTTGATAAAAATACCCGAAGTAAAGGCGTCATTGTGGGTACCGGCAGCAAATCCACAAAAATCGGGGATAAACGACACGAAATATAGGTTGATTCGGAAGTCCTCGTGGTACAACTTGCGAATTTCGTTGCTAATGCCCGGTTCATCAATACTGACACTGTCGTGCTGGAAATTATCGTGGTATTTGAAGGCGCAAACCTCGTACGAAACACAAATCGGCGCAAAAAAAGTGTTTACTCCTTTGATTGCATCGAGGATAGATTGTTCCGTAACCCCATATTTTCCAGTGGGGTCTTTAAAAATATGCGCTACGATGGTAAATTTTTTTTGCAGGCAAGGCAGCGATTCCTGCTGGAAGGTGTAACTTTGAGCATAGAGGCCTGTTGTCTGAAACAAGCAAAGAAAAAACAGAATAATTCCAATGCGAACCATAGCGGAACGATTTTTGATTTAGGTCTTTTGAAAAAATTGATTTGCAGGTCTCAAATATAGGAATGAAATCCCAATTCAACCTTTATCTTTTGTAACAGCTTCTTTAAAATCGTGTTCAAGCACCCAAATATGCTCCTTATGCGGATCACATTAACCCTGATTGCAATTTTAGTTTCCCTCCGTTCATTTGCCCAAACAGCTGATATAACCCAGGGATGTGCCCCTTTGCAAGTAAGTTTTACCCCACCAGCGGGCTCAAGTGGCTTTTTTTGGGATTTTAAAGACGGCGGTTCCAGCAATTTATCTGCCCCAACCAATATTTTTACAAGCCCAGGCACTTACCAAGTCGATTTTAAAAATACCCCTGGTGGCCCCGTTGTAGGTTCTACCACCATCACGGTTTTTCCAAAACCCGTCATCGGCATCACCGCCGACCCTGCTGCTGGCTGCCGCCCTTTGGCGGTGAAGTTTAATGACACTACACAAATCAATCCAAATATTCAGATTCTGAGTAGAAATTGGGTTTTTGGCGATGGAAATAGTTTGCCCAACGTGGCCAACCCGAATTACACCTATTTTACAACGGGATTTTTCACCGTTTCCGTAGAATATGTGACCAATTTTCCTTCTTGCAACGTTACCGCCGTGTTCCCGGATTTTGTGAAGGCGGGTAGCAAACCAAGTGCCGGGTTTACGACCACCCCCAACCCGGCCATCGCTTGTGTGCCACCGTTGGCGGTCAGTTTTACCAATACGACCATTGGCGGAAGCGGCAATTTGAGTTATGCATGGGATTTTGGCAATGGCAATACCTCCGTGATAGCCAATCCGCCTGCCCAAACATACACCACAACGGGCTCGTTCAAAGTACGTTTGTTGGCGACCGATGCATTCGGCTGCGTGGACAGTGTGAGCAAAACCATCAAAATTGGCAATCCTGAAGCCGATTTTTTCCTGCCCGATACGGTTTGCTATTTGGATACCCTGGTTTTAGATAATTTGTCGGACGCTGGCGTATATAATTGGGATTTTGGTCCAAACGCCACCCCGGGTACTTCCACGGCCTTCGAACCTACGGTAGTGTTTACCCAGGGCGGGCCACAAACCATTAGCCTGAAGGTAACTGCGGCAGGCAATTGCAGCAGCACGTTCACCAAAACCATTTTTGTAGAAAAACCGGATGCCAGCTTCGCGGTTAGTCCGAGTTTTTCCTGCAGCGACCCGAGTACGTTTAATTTTAGTGCCAACGCCGCTGCCCCCAATCAATGGAGTTGGTCATTTAGCGATGGTACGACCTCTAATTTGCAAAACCCCACCTATATTTATAACTTTCCAGATACCACCGGGTACACCAAACTTGGGCTGGCACTGGATACGGTCATGCTGACGGTAACCACCCCAGCTGGCTGCACGGATACCCGAACGAAAATTGATTCCATTTGGTTGCCCAATGCGCGCTTTATGCCCAATGTGCAACATGGATGCGGCCCACTTTTGGTCATTTTTGCCGATAGCAGCAAATCGCAAACACCCATTGTATCCTGGACCTGGCTCTTTGATGATGGCACTGCCCCCCTCATAAGTACCACTGGAGCAGACGTGATTCACATTTATAACAACCCGGGTGAATACCATGTACGCCTGGCGATCACCAATTCAAATGGCTGTATAGATACTTCTTATTCCATCTTAATTGAAGTGGGCGCCCCGATTTCGGGTGATTTTAGTGTCGACAAACAAGAAGTTTGCCCTGGCGATACCGTGCAATTTAAAAACCTGACCAACGACCCGCGCATCGATGGCTGGCATTTTAGTTCCGACAACGACCGTTTGTTCCATTGTTACCAAAACAGCAACCCATTTTGGGTGTACGAATCTGAAACAGGCGATTTTGACGTGTCGCTTACCATCGATTACAACGGTTGTTTACAAACAGTAACCAAATCCGATTGGGTAAAAGTAAAAGGTCCAATCGCCCAAATTCATTACAAAACAACCTGCGACAATTCCCTGTTGTTTGATTTTACCGATGAAAGCCACGACGCAACCAAGATCACCTGGTATTTGGGCGATGGCGACTCCTCCTTATTGTCCAGTTTTAACCATTTATACGAGCGCGGCACATACCAAGTAGTGTTAAAGGCCGAAAATGCTGCATCTGGTTGCCCCATTTCGTTTGATACTGCAACGGTATATGCCACCCAGGTAAAATCTGAATTCAACTTGCCCGATACCATTTGTGGTGATACCAACTACGACCTGGACGGTACCAAATCGACCAATGTAAATGCGGTCTGTTACAAAGGCTACACCTGGTATTTTTCTTTCCAACGCCCCATCCGCACCAGCGAGCCTGTGACCGAATTTGGCTTTGGTCCATCTGGTCCACAAACCATTTGGCTGGAAGTAGAAGATATCAATGGTTGTAAGGACACCAGTCGTCAGGATTTTGTGGTGTACAACCGAAAACCATCTTTTGCCCTGAGTGATCCTTCTATTTGTTTGCCTGGAAAGGAAAACTTTACCGATACCAGCACCGGCGATGCGCCCATCATATCCTGGGAATGGACCTTTGGAGATGGCAATACCAGCAACCAGCAAAACCCCATGCATACTTATACGACGCCTCCTGCTAGCGGGACCATTTATACCGTTCAGTTAGGCATTCGCGATGATAAAGGCTGTTACGGTGCGGCAACCCAGGAGATAAGTCTTTATCAGCCAGTCAGTTATATCACACCGCAGCTTGCGCAAATTTGTGAAGATAAAACGGTCAATTTTAGCGCAACTGATTTTACCATAGAAGGTTCTAACCTGAGTTGGGCCTGGGATTTTGGCAATGGCGGCACTGCAACTGGCCAAAGTGTTTCGCAGGCTTATGGCAACGCGGGTACCTTTATTGTGACCCTCAAATATACCGAAATTGCTACCGGCTGTAAGGGCGAAACCACCGTACCTGTACAGGTGCAGGCATATCCGCAAGCGGCCTTCACATCCAATGTGGATGGACAAAATATTATTTGCTATCCACAAAATATGCAATTTACCAATACCAGTGTGAGCAACAACCCGCTTGCAACCATCTGGAACCTGGGCAATGGAGTAACAGCAACCGGCAATACCGCTGCAACCGTGTACCCGAAAGGCACCTTCACAGTGAACATGATCACCGCAACCTCCTTTGGCTGCGCCGATACCACCCAGCGCAGTTTTACCATCGTTGGGCCGGAAGGCAATTTCAATTTGGATAAATCCTTCATTTGCAAGGGCGACGATATTACATTTACCTTAATTGATACGGTGGATATCAGTGCTTATTCCTGGTCATTTGGGGATGGTACCACCCTGGATAATACCAGCCCGACCACGCATACCTACAGTTTTCAGCCACCGAGCGGACAAACCACCGCCAAATTAATCTTAACCGGCGAAGATGCTGCATGTACCACCGTGGTGGAAAAATTGATCAATTTCTCGCTGGTCAATGCCGATTTTATTCCGCAAGATTCATCGGTTTGCCTTGGATTGTCACATGTTTTCCTGAATAACTCCACCGCTGCGGATCAATCCCAATGGACTTTTGGAGACGGCAGCAGTTCGGGCAACAACAGTCCCGCCCACACCTATGCGAGCATCGGCAACTTCCCGGTAACCTTGATTATCACCGATTTGCCGCTGGGTTGCAAGGATACCATTACCCGCAACGTGGCCATTGAAGCACTGCCTGATTTGTTGACCTTTGGTGACACCATTTGTTTGGGCGACACGGCAACCATCGGCTTATTGTTCCCGTCGCAGGGAAATACGTATACCTGGACGCCTTCCAACCTGATCTTATCGCCATCCAATGGCTCGTTTGTGCAAGTGGTTCCCCAAGCATCTACCCAATTTGTGGTCAATGTAACCGATGCACAAGGCTGCAAAGGCGTAGATACGGCGTATGTATTTGTACCACAAGCATTTACGGGTGCACAGAATCTGGACACCCTTGTTTCGCAAGGCCAACCCGTCACCCTGCCGGTTACCTACGACCCGAATTTCAGTTTCATGTGGACGCCCGATCCGGGCAATTTGAAACCGCCGGTCGTATCCAGCGAAGATAGTTCTTTGTTGTTCAAATTAAAAGTGAGTGATGTATATGGTTGTGCCAACAACGAATTTACCTTCAACATCAAGGTAATACCCGAAAAAGTATGGGCGCCAAACGTGTTTACCCCCAATGGCGACAACCTCAATAATGTGTTCAGGCTGCTGGCTGCCGGGGAGCAAGATCTGGTGACTGTAACAGCCTTTAAAATCTTTAACCGTTGGGGCCAGGTGGTGTTTGAAGCAAGTGGCAATTTAACAACCGTTTCCTGGGATGGCAAATTCAAAGGAGAAGACGCCCCGGTAGATGTGTACGTGTGGAAAGCAGAAGTGCGGTATCTGACCGGAAAAGAGGACAGTTTGTCGGGACAAATTTCGTTGATTCGATAAATGGGCCCAGTATTTCGAGTTAATTTTGTTCGGCATGTCTAAAGCACGCATAAACAATATTTTAAATACAATATTGCTACTTTTGTTGGCAATATTGATTACCGAAGCGTGTCATCCGGGCAATCTGATGACCAGGCCTGAACGGGTCATGCAACAGGATACCGTGCCGACCATTTTGTTTTTAAATTATCTTTTCAAACAAGATACGTTGGATTCCAGAAAGTCCGTGCAGGTAAACTTGCTGAGCCATTCAACAGCCCAAGGCAAGTTAAAACCAGCGCTTGCCGTGCCACCAGGGGAAGATGTGCGTTTTTGGGTATGCTTGCGGGATGCAAAAGGACAGATATTGCAACGCATCCCGCTCGACAATCCATTGGTGCAAAACCTGGAATACTTGGGGGAAGACAACCAGTTTGCAAGAAAAACGATCCTAATGGCACAGTGGCCTGCCACCGTTCGGCTCCAATTTTTGCCCGGAACCAGGCGAATCACCCTGGAAACTGGAACCAGCGCGGAGAAAGTATCCATTTTAAATACCTTTAAAATTGAATAATATGCGTATTGCTTTAATTTTCATAGGCTTATGCTTGGTTTCCTTGTTGAAAGCACAAACATTTCCAGTTGACACCCTGGTTTACAGCGGACCGGTGGAAAAACGCATCAACCTGGTATTGCTGGGCGATGGGTACCGCAGTATTGATATGGATAAATTTCAAACAGATGCTTTGAATTTTACCCAGGCCTTTTTTCAGGAAAGCCCTTTTGCTCAGTATAAAAACTATTTTAATGTATTTAAAATACGAACCCCTTCGGTCGATGCCGGGGCGGATCATCCGGGTACAGCAACCGATGTAAATGAATCTGGTTTTCCGGTTGCCAATGTGGACACCTATTTTAGTTCCACTTTCGATTACGCCAACATTCACCGATTGTTGGTTGCGACCGATTACGGCAGGATTTACGATGTCTTGACCAATAATCTTCCGCTTTATGACCAGGTGGTGGTGCTGGTCAATAGTCCTCTGTATGGGGGCAGTGGCGGTCCTTTTGCGGTGGTATCCACCGATGCGAGCGCTACCGAGGTTGCTTTGCATGAATTGGGGCATTCGTTTGCCAGTTTAGCCGATGAATACTGGTACACTGGCGGAGAAACGTACAATCGAACCGCAGAGACCAACCCAAGTTTGGTAAAATGGAAAAACTGGATGGGTACCAATGCCGTGGGGATTTACCAACATTGCTGCGGCGGTGATTCCGAAAACTGGTACAGACCACACCAAAACTGTAAAATGCGGTACCTGGGTCCTGATTTTTGTCCGGTATGCACCGAAGCCATTGTAGAGCGCATTCATGCATCTGCTTCGCCTATAGACGGCTTTAGTCCGACCACCGTTTCTTTTCAAGCCACTGAAGATACTTTAGAATTTGCGGTACAACTCCTTTTGCCCGAACCCAATACCTTAAAAGTGCAATGGTTTTTGAATGACACCTTAATACAAGGCGGAGGAGACCAGTTGCAATTGCCCACCGCCAACTTATTGCCCGAAGCCGCAATACCGCCCTTGGGTGTCAATCGTTTAGGATGCTTTATTGAGGACACGACCAAACTACAACGGGTTGACGATCATGCTTTAATTCATTTTTACGAGGTGCAATGGAAAATTAAAAAAGCATTGAGTGGTACACAGCAGCTCGTTGGTGCGGCATCCGAAATAACCATGATGCTTTTCCCGAATCCAACCACCGACCACCTGTATTTGCGCGCTAAAACCGCCTATACTGAACCTGTTTTGCTTCAACTTTGGGATACGCAAGGGCGATTATTGCACAGCTGGAACCTCCCGGCACTTACAGCAGAGCAAGATTATCCATTTGATTTAACCCCGTATCCGGCGGGCAATTATCTGCTTCAATTGCAAGTGGGCGGCATGAAACAAGCCTACCCATTTATACGACAATAGACCATCCAAAGCCTTTGCTGGGTGTCTTGCTTGAAGGCCGCTTCCATCCCTGGAACGGTTGCTAGGCTATTTTGAAAGGTGCCCAGTTTATTTTTTTAAGCTAAATCTTTCTATTTAACGTTCATGTTAATTTAATATTAAGTACTTGATTTAAAACAAATTACAAAAATAAACGACCAAAATAATAACTACAATTGCAAGTGTTGGCCAAATTTACGCTTGTCTTAAAGCAAGTAAAGTTATACCTTGGACCAACTTTTTAGCAAAATTCCATGTTAAAAACTGGATTGAAAAACCTGCTTTGACCTTTTCGAACGCTTTCTGAATTTTATCAACTCAAACTTTTTGTTTACACATGAAACAAACCATTCTACTTCTTTGCCTGCTTGTGATGGGGACTCAGCTTGGCTGGGCTCAATCTAATTTAGTGATTAAGCACGACGTTACCGGAAGAAATTTGCCTTCGGTAAAAGTGCGTGTACATGACCAAAACATCACAGGCTTCGAAACCGACGGAAACCAAAATGTTTCGGTTCCTGCTTCTGCAAATAGCCGTTTCTCTGCTGAAACCATTCTTGGTATCACCCAGTACGATCTTCAAACCAATGCATGTATGCCACAGCGTGTACACAACTGGGGCGATGGTAAAGTTTCTGCTACGTTCCAGGTATCTGCTACGGGCGAAGGTTCTCCTTACACCGACCGCGGTACTGGCTATAACTCCAATGCAAGCGGCGCATTCGACGCGCCTGCTACGACCCGCCAGGAAGCAGTACGTACCGGTTTCCCTGCTTACACTGTATCTCCAAACGGAGAAGAATGGATCACTTCACATGGAGCAGGTAACACCATTCACTTCGCACACCGCGCACAAGGTGCTACTACCTGGATTGAAGGTAACATTCCAACTACAACGCCAAACGGCGGTTTGTGGACAGGCGTTGCAACCGGTGGTTCAGACGGCAAAACCGTACACGTTATTTACTACACAACTCCTTCTGGAAACGGTGGCGCAGCAGTAGACGGCATGGACGGTACCATCAAATACTGCCGCTCTTTGGACAATGGCACTACCTGGGATATCGTGGATGCTGCTTTGCCAGGTGTAAATGGTGACAACTTCCTCAATTTCTCTGCTAACTGCTACTCGATCAGCGCGAACGGTAATACCGTTGCAATCGGTGTGTTCCACTTGTTGAACGACGTTTTGATGTTCAAATCAGAAGACAATGGAACTACCTGGGCAAATGGCCGTGTAGTACACAACTTCCCATTGACAAAATGGGGATTTGATGACGGTTATACTTTTGATGATATCGCATCTGAATTCAACCCTGCCATCTGGCCTGCTCCAAATGATGTAATTGACTCATTGGCGCTTTTGACCAACGACAACACAGGTAACGTATTGGTAGACGAAAATGGCATCGTACACGTTGCATTCGGTACTTTCTTTATCCGCGATGCGGACACCACCGACGACAATTCTTACAACTTGTACCCTGGTACCAACCTGGGTATTGTTTACTGGAACGACTTGTTGGACGACAATGCTGGTATCGTTGCAGGCTACTGCCCAGACTTGAATGCGGATGGCACTTTGGGTTCGGCTACTTCAGACATCTACTACGATGGCTACTACGGTATGAGCTTGAGCACCGGCCCAACCTTGGGTATTGATGCGGATGGCAAAATTTACGTTTCGTACATCTCTAACCACGAGTTGAACGTAAGTACCGACAATTTCTTCTACAAGCAGCCATTTATTACACAAAGCTCGCTGGATTGGACTACTTTCTCTGAGCCACAGCCTGTATTGCAAGACGATTTGATTGAAGATCCGCTCGTTACAGCGTTTACTGAAAACTTCTATGCAGCAATTGCGCCAAAAGTAGACGACAAAGCACACATCGTTTGGCAGCAAGACTTTACCCTGGGCGTTTCTTTGCGCATCACCGGTACACAGGCAGCTGAAGACAATGAAATTCGCTACCTCGGCTTCCCGGTTGATCGCCTGACCATTGGTACCAATGATCAAAAATTGAAAATCAAGGACATCGCTGTATTGCCTAACCCAGCTTCAAACAACGCATTGTTGCGTTTTGACCTGGTTAACAACGCAGAAATGAGCATCCAGGTAATCAACATCGCTGGCCAACGCGTAATGGAACAAAACGGCAATGGCGTTGCAGGTAGCAACACCATCAACCTGAATACTACTGCTTTGCAAAACGGTATCTACTTCGTACGCCTGAATGCAGGTGCACAAAGCGGCGTTGTGAAGTTGACAATTGCGAAATAATTTTTATTTATAAAATCTTCGCAATGAAAGCGCCATCTCGTTTGTTCGAGGTGGCGCTATTTTTTTTAAAAATTTTAACATTAAAGTGCAAATAAAATTCAAATAAGGCCGTTTTGCTCTTTTTTAATCCCTCTCCATCATAGTTCGCGCTCACTGAAGCATCGACATCCCACCTCCAAATTACCCGCCTTCCCGGAAAGCCCAAGTTTAATAAACCGATTTTTTCATCAACCATCTCAACCATGGCATCTTTGAATCCACTTCAAGGCGCCCTGGGTACCCGCCGTGCAGCACATTTGCTTCGCCGGACGAGTTTTCGTTATACCCGCAAACGGGTAGACGAATTGGCCGCGTTAACCGCTACGGAGGCAATTGCCTCGTTGTTGGTTGCTGCGCCTTTGCAACTCGACCAGCCTGTATTTGCCGCAGCCACCGGTACCCCTGCGCCTTGGATTAACCCGCCACAGGCGTCCAACGCCACGTTGCCCGCCGAAGATTTCGAACTCAAACCCTACCTAGTCGCTTGGTGGGTCAATGAAGCGCTCCATGATCCGGGTATCACCCACAAAATGGCCTTTTTCCACCATCAATACCTGGCAACCGACACCGAAAGCGGCACCAGCATGGCCTATTTTGATTACCTCGCGCTCCTGCGCTGGGGTAGCCTGGGAAATTTTAAAAAATTGATCATTAAAATGACGCTCGACAATTGCATGTTGCGCTACCTCAACAATGATCAAAACTATGTAAACAACCCGAACGAAAACTTTGCCCGCGAATTTTTCGAACTCTTTACCATCGGCACCGGACTACCCGCCGGCCCGGGCGATTATACCACCTATACTGAAGACGATATCGTACAGGCAGCGCGCATCCTGACTGGATACAACCACGCCAACCGCCACCAGTATGTCGACCCGGAAACAAATATTCCCGCCGGAAAAGCGTATCCGCAAAGTCATGATTTTCAGCCCAAAACCTTTAGCGCGCGCTTCGGCGGAGCAACCATCACACCGCCCAGCAATGACGCTGCCGGAATGCTGCTCGAATTCGAGGCGTTTGTAGACTTGGTATTTGCCCAGGAAGCAACTGCACGCAACATCTGCCGCCGTTTGTACCACTATTTCGTCACCCGCAACATCCCGGCAGACGTAGAAACAGACATCATCGGCGGCCTCGCCCAAACTTTTACAGCTAATAATTTTGAAATAAAACCCGTACTCGAGCAATTGCTTGCCAGCGAACATTTCTACGATGCCGATGATTCGGATAATGCCGATGAAATCATTGGCGCGCTCATCAAATCGCCCTTGGAATTGGCCTTGCAAACACTTACGTTTTTTGACATGCCGATACCCGACCCTATGACCGAAAACGACCTGCATTACCAAAAGTTCTATTCGGCTGGTATTGTGGAGCGTATTCTCGGACGTGCAGGCATGAATTTGTTCTTTCCATACGACGTGGCCGGTTATTCCGGTTATTACCAGGTACCCGACTATAACCGTCAGTTTTTTAACTCGGCCACCATCGTGCCCCGCTATAAAATGCCCGAAATGTTCCTCACCGGCACCTATGCCTGGGGCGGAGGCGCCAACCAGCCCCTCGGCTCCAAACTGGATGCCGCAACCTGGGTACGAGACAGCGGGGTAATTACCCAGCCCTCCGATGCGGCCACCCTGGTCAACGAGCTCACCCAGTACCTCATGCCCGAAGCACCTGATGCCGACCGAACAGCCTATTTTCTGGATACCATTTTCCTGAACGGCTTACCTGCCAACGATTGGCTGTATGAATGGGACAATTACCTCAATACCGGCGATGCTACGGAAGTTTCGATTCCGTTGGGCAAGTTGATCACCGCGATTTTGTATGCGCCTGAGTATCAGGTGGGTTAACCCTCCTGCGCTGCGCTTCGGCGGGCAAGTCCGCCCCAAAGCGCAACGTAGGTGGACTAGTCCGCCGAAGCGCAACGTAGGTGGATAACCCTCCTGCGCTGCGCTTCGGCGGGTTTATCCGCCGTAGCGCAGCGTAGGAGGATAAAAATTAAAAACACATGAAAAGAAGAAACTTTCTAAAAATATTTCCGGCAGCCGGTGCGACCACTTTTGCGGTCAACGGCTTTCCCATGCGCCCTTTTGCAAACAGCAAACTGGCGCGCATCATGGCTGATTGCGATGGGGTGGAAGACCGCGTCCTCGTCCTGATTCAGTTAAAAGGGGGCAATGACGGCCTAAATACCATCATTCCGATCCCCTTTTACGATCAATATGCCAATCTGCGCCCCATCATCAAAGTGCCGGAAACCGGGCCAGACAAATACATCAACCTCGACAATACCCTCCCCAATACCGATCGTGTGGGCTTGCACCCGGTTATGAACAGCCTAAAATACCTGTATGACAAAGGCTGGATGAACATTGTGCAAGGGGTAGGATATGAAAACCTGAACCAATCGCATTTCAAAGGCACCGATTTATGGATGACCGGCGGCGATGGCACGACCGACAATTTTAACATCCGCTCGGGTTGGATGGGCCGCGCCCTCAATGCGTTTTACCCGCAAGTAACTGGCGAACCCATTCCCGACATGCTGTACCCACTCGGTATTCAGATCGGGGACCCAAATCCTTCCCTCGGTTTTCATACCGAAACGGAGCATCAAAACTCCATCAATTTGTACGGCCAGGACCCGGAAGGCTTCTATTCCCTGGTGCAAACCATTGGTGGAGCGCCCATTGCCAATGTACCCGATTCGGAATACGGAGAAGAATTGAAGTACATCATGGGGGTTGAAAAAGCCGTGGATGCTTACTCCTATTATATTACCCAAGCTTTTAACGCAGGTTCGAATGCGATCAGTGCTTACCCGCAAACGACCCTGGCCTACCAATTGAAAACAGTAGCCCGGCTCATCAAAGGCGGCTGTAAAACCAAAATTTACCTGTGCAACATGGGCGGTTTTGATACCCATGGCAATCAGATTCCACCCGAAGGCAACATCGTTACGGGCGGGCATGCCACCCTGTTGCGCAATTTGTCGGATGCCGTGCGGTATTTCTTCGACGATTTGCAGGGATTGGGCCTGGCAGATCAGGTAATGGGCTGTACGTTCTCTGAATTTGGCCGTTGCGCGCGCGAAAACGGTTCGGCCGGCACAGACCACGGCACCCTGGCGCCCATGCTTATCTTCGGCAAAGGGGCAAAAGGCGGCGTACGCGGCACCAATGTCGACCTCAATAACCTTGCGGGCGACAATCAGTTGCAAGGGCAGCAGTTCGACTACCGGCAAGTATTTACCACCTTGTTGCAAGATTGGTTGGGCGCGGGTCCGAATATCCTGGAGGCGACCATGTTTGAAGGATACACCAAATTGCCGCTGATCAACAGCCAGTTTGTGGTGTCACCTGATTGTTATTTGGATGGTACAGTTACCAATGTGTTTGACACCGCCCAAAAACAAAAGGCCATGGCTGTATTCCCAAACCCGGCTTCCGATCGCACCGAAATTTCCTTCCAAAGCAGTGCGCCTTTTGAAGCGCGACTCAGTTTGCACAGTTTGGGCGGCAATTTGGTATCCGTCAACAATGTTCGGGTACAGGAAGGGGTTAATTTTTACTATTTAGATGTTCGACAGTTGGCACCCGGCTCTTATTTCGTGCGAATGGAAGACAAACGCACTGGATTGGCGGAGGTAGTCAAACTGATCATCAACCGATAAACAACATGAAATCAATCTTCATAATACTTACCCTGCTTTGTTGGATCCCCCTCGCTTCCGGTCAGCTCCCGGCCGCCTGCGGGGGAGGATCCGCCCCAGCAATCGCCTGCGACCAGGCCTGTATTAATTGCAATTTTAATGGTTATACGGGCAATACCACGGGCTTTCCTTCCGGATTTGCGCCCGAATTTTGTGGCACCGTCGAAAATGCACAATGGCTGGGCTTTATAGCAGGCGAACCCAACGCGACCTTCATCATCACCCCGACCAATTGTACCAGCAACAACGGGGTTCAGGTGGCCTTGTACAGCGACTGTCAGGGCGCACCGCTTGCGTGTGATAAAGGCAAGGAAGACGGTGGCGGTATCCCGGTATCTATTGCAACCCAGCTTGCGCCGGGCGCCAATTATTATTTGCTTATTGACGGATATGCAGGCGATCAATGCGATTTTACCGTAACCGTTTCACCCGCAACTGCGGTGTATCAGCCGCCTTTGGGCGATATTTTTCCAATCACCGGGCCTACCAAGGCTTGTCCGGGCGCTACCTTCAGTTATTCCATCCCGCCGGTGTTTGGCGCAGGAGCCTATATTTGGACCGGTCCACCGGGCACCTTGTTCGACAGCCTGCCCACGCCCGCAACCATTTACGGGGAAAGTGCGCGCAGCGTTTTAGCCACGATTGGCACAGAAAGCGGCAATATTTGTGTGCAAGCCGCCAATACGTGCAGCCAAACGCCTCCTTGCGCCAGTTCCATTTTTGTGGAAGTACTCGATGATAGTTACCGGCCAGTGATCGAAACCGATACCGTGCAGCACCTCAATTGCCTCAATCCGGCCGTCGCGCTGGAGGTAACCTTGGTGCCCTCTGGCAATTACACCTATCAATGGACCGCCGACAGCCTGGGAAATATTGTCAACAACGCCAATACACCCTACCCTGCCGTGAACAAAACGGGCACCTATTTTATGCAGGTGACCAATCCGGTGAACGGCTGTAGTTCCAAAGCGCAAATTCGGGTAGACCAACCCGACCGCACCAGCACTGCTGAATTGAACATTCAACAGGTTACCTGCAAAGGGTTCGACAATGGCACGGTGGGAGTTCAGCAGGTATTAGGGGGCAAAGCGCCTTTTCAGTACAGCATGGATGGCAGCGAAAAAAGTGCCTTACAGGTATTTAGTTACCTCCCACCGGGCGATCATGTGTTAGAAATAGAAGGTGCAAATGGCTGTGTTTGGGACAGCACCATTACCATTGTAGAGCCGGACGAACTGGTGCTCGACCTTGGACCCGACATCAGCATCATCCTGGGCGATGCCATTACACTCTGGAACCTGGCCGATTTGAGCGATCCGGAGCGTTTTGCAGCGCTGAGTATCGACCCGGTGTACTTGTCGGGCGCATTGTGCGACACCTGCAAATTGCGCCCAATCAATTCTTTGCGGTACACGCTCACGGTGCGGGATTCAAACGGATGCCGGGCAATAGATGAGCGGGTTGTTGCGGTAGAGAAAAAACGCAGGGTTTATTTCCCGAATATTTTCAATCCAGAGGACCCCGATGGCGGACAAATGTTTACCATTTTTTGCGGCCAGGACGTAGCGCAGGTGAATTATTTTAAAATAGTCAACCGCTGGGGAAAGATCGTGTACGAGCAGCAAAATTTTTCACCCAACGATTATCAGGTGTTTTGGGATGGCAGTGCAGAGGGTAAAAAATTACCGCCGGATGTGTTTGTGTACTACGCAGAAGTGCAATTCAGGGATGGCGTTACCGAACAATTTCAGGGTGATGTCACCCTAATACGATGATTTAGAGCATTTTACAAAGGGATATACACCGCTTGGCGCAAGGCTGAGCGGTGTTTTTTTGTGCGTTAACATTGCATCGGTTGGAATTTAATTAGAGATGCTATAAATTTGTATTTAAATTTCTGGAATGCAGAAGGCCGCCTGAAAGACACATTTATTGTGACTCAACGTATTGTTTTTCAGTTACTTAGAAAGTAATCTTTGTGCAAAATCAAGCGGCGCAAAGCGTACAGAACAAATATTATGCTAAACATTGTTTAATTTTTACCAAAAACACCTACGCCATGAAGCATTCAATCATTCTAATCATGATCCTTGCATTTTTTAATTCGTGCAAAGATTTAGATTTTTCAGAAAGCATCGCACCAAAAGCATTTTCATTAGCAAATTCCAATGACAATGAAAAAATTAGCGTTTCCAATATATTTAATTTGAAAGGATTCACCCTATTGAATATAAATCAACAGGGATTTGTAAATATCCGGGATGTAAGAAAATTTTCATTTATTCCAGATGGTACAATCATTGCACTGGATAATGGAAGCGATTTTCAAAATATTTGGCGGTTTGATTCCCGTGGAATGTTTTTAAACAAAATAGGTTATCAAGATAGTCATGCCGATAATGCTTTTGATGGGTTAAATAATATTACCTATGATGCAAAGAACCAAGAGATTGTATGCCTTGCTGCAGCAAAAAAATCTTTCATGAAATATGGGTTAGATGGCACCTTTAAAGAAGATGTATTTAACGGGATTTATGGGGATGACATCCTTGTTACGAATGACCAGAATCATACTTACTTGGTTTACAATGAATATAATCCAAGTACCGTTTCAGAGAACTATAACTTATTGTTTTACAACGAAATAGGCGAACTAACAGCACGCGCTGCACCTTACGACCCAAAGAAAAACGGCTCCGGGTATGAAATGTCGGGCTTTGTACAGCAATCCGATAACCAAATCTGGTTTTCTAAACCATTTTGTGATACCATATTTAGCATTAAAGGAGTAGAGCCGATTCCTGCCTTTGTTTTGAACTTTGGCGATGTTAAACCAAGGATGGATACCAAATCGGAAATGATCGAGCAACTTCCGAACTTACAAGCTTACCTGGGATGCAGTTTTGTAAAAATTGGCAATTATGCTTTATTTGATTTGGTAATGGACCACCGGTGGCAAACAGGCATGCTGGACGAAAAATCGGGTAAAATATTCCGATTAAGTGAAACCGATCCAACCGACAAACTGTATCCTTTGTTACAAATTGGCGATATATATCCTAAAGACGACCAAACATTTGCCTTTGTCATTTCCCCAGATAAAGTAAGTTATTTAATTTCAAGCAATAAACTTGACCTTAGTTATTTTCAAGACAACTACCCTGAATTTGCAAGTGTCTTGAGTAACTATAAGGATAGTAATGCACCGCTGATTTTATATTTTGGATTGAAATAGCTAATGCGTTCAGGCCACACTTCTGGGCAAGTTTCGCGCAGATGTTACACCGATGTATTTTCGCGGATGTTACGCAGAGGAATCTGTGTAACATCCGCATTTTTTTCTGTGTAACATCTGCGCGAAAAATGCCCTACACCATGCGTTCATCCAGTTTTTTAACCAAATCCCCCTTTCAAACAATAAATCTTAAAATTACCCGATATATTTGCCGAACTATATTTTCATAACAAACTATTTCCCAATGCAATCATTTAAATCCATCGTACTCTTGCTTTGTATCGCTTTAAGCCATACCATTTTTGCACAAGGTATTGAATTTCAACACGATCCATGGGCCGAAACACTGGCCAAAGCAGAAAAATCCGGCAAACTGATCTTCCTCGATGCCTACGCTTCCTGGTGCGGTCCCTGCAAAATGCTGACCCGCAACACCTTTACGGATGCTACCGTTGGTAAATATTTTAATAAAAACTTCATCGCCGCCAAAATTGACATGGAACTCGGCGAAGGCCCCGAACTCGCCCAAAAATACGGCGTGCAGGCCTACCCTACCTTGCTGTTTATCAATGGAAAAGGTGAATTGGTACACCGCGGTGTGGGTTATATGACTCCCGAACAGTTGCTCGAACTGGGTAAAGCAGCCGCCAATCCGGAAACCCAAATGGGCGCCATGATAAAACGCTACGAAGCAGGTACCCTGAATCCCGAATTGGTGTTATCCCTCATCAATACCCTCGAAGCAGCAGGCGACGACCGCGCAGCCACCGTCGCAAATGAATACCTGAAAAAACAAACCGACTTCAGTAAAGCCGAAAACATCGAACTGGCCTTGCGTTTTGGAAATGACCCAAAAGCAAGCTATTTCAAACAATTGATGAAAGAATATAATGCGCTGCTGAAAGAACTGGGCGAAGAAATGCTGTTCGCAAAAATTCAGGACATCTATGTGCGCTACCACGTCAACAACGAAGG
>CAIVGO010000451.1 GCA_903905445.1 uncultured Bacteroidota bacterium | reverse complement strand
TTGTGGCTTAAAAGCCCGATCAGCCACTTGCGGAAAATGCCCTAAAATTTGGCTGTAAAAATCACGCCAAATCAATTCATTCAAGAATATATCGCTCAATTCCAAGGCATTACGCGCCTTTTCCCGAATACTAATGGTACCAAACCGGAAATGAATTCCTAAGCGTGAGGTGCCGTTTTTTGCAGGAAAATCGCGCACAGCAGCATAATTACGAATAATACCACGCGGTACGGTATTGGGTGGAATAGACAGCGCACTGGGTTCAAATCCAAGTGCAGCCAGACTTGGCATTGGCAGCGATGAGCATTGGTAAAAATGCTGAAAGTATTGTTCGGTAGGGTAAGCGGAAAGATAAGATGGAATATCCGACGGTTTGGATTGGTCTGCAAGGGGCGCATTTAATTTGGCCCGCCATTTCTTACTGAAGGGGGTAAATACCGTGTAAGGTTTGCCATCATCCTTCAGGACCTCGCCTGTTTCGAAAATGACATGATCCTTAAAGGTCCGAAAAGGAATATCGCCCAATAAATGGGCAATGGAAGCGTCCCGTGTTTTGGCATACGGTTCATAATCCCGGTTGGTATAAACCGCCGCAACCGGATACGTTTCCAGCACTTGTTTCCAGGCAGTTTCCGGCGTTCCGTGCAGCACCAGCAAACTACTACCCAGTGCTTCCAATTGTTGTTGGAGTTGCTCGAGCGTTTGATGGATAAACTGCACCCGTGCATCGGAGGCATCGGGCAAATTGTCTAGAATTTCCCGATCAAAAATAAAAAGAGGCAATACAGGGTGTCCCCCTTTCAGCGCGTGAAACAGCCCTGCATTGTCTTCCAGGCGCAAGTCGCGCCGAAACCAAAAAATAGCAACCATGCCTATTTGATCAACTTCACATTTTTGCCAATTGGCTCACCGCGTTCGTTTTTGCTCATAGTAAATTCAACGGTATCACCTTCCCGCAGGTCGTTAAAATCCGTATCAGCCAGGAAAGAGAAGTGGAAAAACAGGTTGTTGGTAGAAGGATACGTGATAAAGCCATAACCATCTTTCAAACTAAAAATGGTGCTCAATTTCACTTCGCCTTCCTCCACCGGTGCGTCGGATGCAGCATCTGGCAAAATGATCTTTTTGCGCTCCACAAACAATCGACTTACCGGGAAGATATCATCCTCCTGTGCATCATCAATTACACTGTGCATGGCAACCGGATAGGTAACTTCATCCCACAAGTAAGAAGAAGTAACGGTGCTGCGGCGGCGACCTTCTTCATCGTAGTATTCATAATCCCAGGTAACCAACATTACCCGAACACCCAAAGTGTGCAATTTGCGCACCAATGGCACGAAATCGCTGTCGGATGCGATCAAAACTACTACATCAAATTGCTTGTGCAGGGTCAATTCAAATGCTTCCAATGCCATCCAAACATCAATCCCGCGCTCTTGGCGATAGCCAGCTACGGTCCGAACAGGAAGGTAATGGGTTGTAACACCCTCCATCATGAGGATGTCGTCAAACAAACGGTCATAAAACAACCGATTGCCTTCAGCACTTGCTTCTTGTGCACTGAGACGACCTCTAAAATAGTGGGCATCTACAATTTGAGCGAGGTGAAAATCTTTGGCATCTTCATCTGCAATCCGCTGACGCACAAACTCATGCAGGCCCGCGATACTCAAGCGGCTGCGGCGTTCGTGGTGATAAGCGTAGTAATTGCTAACGTGAAGGAAATAGTTGCCATCATAAAAGACCCCGATGCGAGTCAATTTTTGCTGAGTATCAGCCATAATGTTTTTAAATTTATATATTATACAAACAAGGATTTCAAATGGTTTGGTTCAAAAAACGCAATATCAAGAATAAGGTCTTTGAGCAGTTTACTATATACGATAACCAGTATGTTCCGGGATTATTTGCACCTAAATTATTAAGCGGGCGCAAAGAACAGTAATTTTTGATAAATGTAGCTAGTAATTCTGAAAAAAAATAAAAAACGCGCACTTTTTTTCAAACTACCGTGTTAAAGTGCGCGTTTTCAATCAAAACAAACAAAATACAGGCCGAATTAGCGGAATTTTATTTTATTAAAATTATCAAGCGCCAATTTCACACCCTCCACGGAAGTAGTCCGATAGTGTTCCAACTCCACAAAATAATGCTGGAATCCTGCTTCCTTCCGATGGTTTAACACCGTTTTAAAATCAATAGACCCCTCTCCTACTTCCACCGTTTCGCGTTTTTCCGTTTTGGCCATATCCTTAATATGACATGCCTTCCAGCGGCCTGGATACAATCTGAACCAATCCAAGGGGTTGTGCCCAGCAAAAAACACCCAGTAAATGTCCATTTCCATGTCAAAATTGGCCGGATCTGTTTCATGCAGTATCCATTCAATCAACAAACGTCCATCAGCAGCATGTTGCGTGTATTCAAAATCGTGGTTGTGGTAACCCGCACGACCACCCGCACGCACCGCATATTTGGCCGCAGCCTGAAAAACTTTTACATAGGTTGCAATTTCAGCACGGTCTGGCGCATCCATGTAAGGATTGATGATCCGCGTAATGCCTTGTGAAACGCCCAGGTCGATGGTCTTCTTCAGATCATCGCTGATGTCTTTTCCTGCAGCGACATAATCGCTTAGCTTCATTTTGCAATGCACCGAAGGCATACTTAATCCATTGTCTTTCACCAACTTCATAAAATCCGGAACCGGCATGCCAAACATTTTTCCACTGTCCAGTCCATAACCTTCCAGTTTTCGGTACCCCATCGCATGTAGTGCTTTCAATACACCTGCAGGATCTTTTGCCATCGCGTCCCGTACACTATACACTTGCAATCCTGCCTGGATAGCCGGTGGCGTTAAATAAGGCAGCAAAGGATGATCCATCGCAAGCACCGCCCCGCCTAATGCTGCAGTGCTTAAAAATTTTCTTCTCGTTAAATGTTGTTTCATGTAGACCATATATTTAGTGGGCAAAAGTCAAAAAACTATTTGAAAATCCAATACTTTTCTGAATATGAAAAAATATTTATGATCAAAATTCTAAATCAGACAAATATTCTTCATCCTTTCTACTTTTTAAAATTTTTTACCGCCATTTATGCCTAAACCAATTGTAGTTTGTATGTATTTTGCCCTTGCTAAAAACGGTCTGTCAACTACCCCCTAATTGCCAACCCACATCGATATTCAATAAACACCTATGATACAAGTATTGCATATTGCAGCAGAATGTTATCCAGCCGCCAAAACCGGTGGCCTGGGAGATGTTGTTGGCTCTTTGCCCAAATATCTGAGCACTGCCGGCGTACTCAGTGGCGCCGTAATCCCTAAATATGACCTGAAATGGATCAAAAATGCAAATTGGGTTACAGTCTACCAAGGTGCTTATTGGATGGATTGGCGACAGATTCCTTTTCGTGTACAACAATTGGAAGGAAATACACTTGGCTATCCTTTGTTTGTCCTTGATATCCCAGGCCTTTTCGACCGCCCCGGCATCTATAATGACCCGGCCGGACATGCCTATGGGGATGAAGTGCAACGCACCCTGGGCTTTCAACAAGCAGTGCTCGAATGGCTCATTTCTTTCCCCTGGTACGAACGTCCGAGGGTATTACACTGCCACGACCATCACACGGGGTTAATCCC
>CAIVGO010000450.1 GCA_903905445.1 uncultured Bacteroidota bacterium | reverse complement strand
GTTTTCATTTGCGTCCGAGGGTTTTATGTGCCTGGGTAAATTGCCCTTCCGCGAGCGCCGCAATAATACTCAACTCGCCGGAAAGAATAGCCACTGCGGTAATTTCTGCAAATTTATTGGCTGTTCCAGGGCCGCTGCAGCCCATCAGGCGCAAACATTCGGCCTGGGTAGGTAAATGCGTGCCGCCGCCCACGGTGCCCACAATCAAATTGGGCAGGGTAACCGATAAATACAAATCGCCGCCCACCTTGGTAGGGGTCACCTCAAATCGGTTCACGCCCACCGTCGCTTCCGCCACACAGGCCACATCTTGTCCGCAAGCGATAAAAATGGCTGCCAATCCGTTCGCGTAATGTCCGGTAATGCCCAAGGCACCCGCCTGCATGGCCGCCAGCGTGGCATTTTCATAGTAGCGTTCGAGGGCTTCCGGGGTGGTTTTGAGCACTTTGGCCACAATTTCGCGGGGAACGACCACCTCGGCCACCACCCGTTTTCCGCGCGTACGGGTAAACGAATCGCCCACCGCTTTTTTATCGCCCGAAAAATTGGACTCAATATACCAAAATACCGGTTGCATCGGGATGTTTTCGAGCAGCCATTCGCAAAGACCCTGGGTACAAATCGTCACCATATTTTGTCCGGCAGCATCGCCTGTAGTGTATTCAAAACTCAGGATAATCTGGTTGCCCTCCACATTGGGCACAATATTGATGAGTTTGGCGAATCGGCTCATTTTACCGACCAATTCCCGCATTTGGGGCAGATTTTCCTGCACAAATGCCCAAAATTGAATCACTTGATCCAGATTTTCGAAGCGAAACAAAGGGCAGCGCTGCACTTTTTCCTCCATCACGATCGCGCGCGCACCGCCTGCAAGGGTAACGGCTTTGGCACCCCGACCGTAACTGGCCACCAGCGCTCCTTCCGAAGTGGCCATGGGCACAAAGAACTGTCCGTCAGCGTGTTGTCCGCGCACCCACAAAGGGCCGATGACCCCGGTAGGCACTTGACTCATGCCGATATAGTTTTCGATGTTGCCTTTAAGCGGCGACAAATCCGTGCCAGCGTGGATGCTGCTAAGATAGGGTAGGGTAGTGCCCGTTTGGGTTTCTAAAAACGCGAGGCGATTTTGTTGTCCGTCCAACCCGGTGGGGTCTTCATGCGGAACAGAAGGGATCGAAGGTTGTTGCAATTGCATGGGTTAGGAATTTGGCGGAAAAGTAGGAAATATTTGTGGGGTGTTGTACGCCCCTAAAGATGAAAAGTACCGATACTACCCAAATAAAAAACCACAACCCAAAACCAAAACACCCACAAATACGTTTCTTTTGCATAAAAAATCAACCCAATGCAGCATAAAATGAAAGTGGAAGTCTGGAGCGACGTAATGTGCCCATTTTGTTATATCGGCAAACGCCATTACGAACAAGCACTTGCACAATTTGCAGAAAATCAACAAGTTGAAATCGTATGGAAGAGTTTCCAACTAGACCCTTCCATTCCGGAGCATTTTGAGCAAAAACCGGATTTATACGAATACCTGGCCGATCGCAAAGGCATCAGCGTAGCCCAATCCCGCCAAATGCACGACAACGTGGTAGCGATGGCCAAAAATGCGGGTTTGAATTACAATTTCGACCATGCCGTGGTGGCCAATTCCTTCAAAGCGCACCGGGTAATTCAATTGGCAAAAAGCAAAGGCCTGGGTGATGCCATGGAGGAGTGCTTGTTTCGCGCCTACTTTACGGAAGGTCAGGATTTTGGTTCGACAGCGGTGCTGGTGGAATTAGGAAAATCCATTGGTTTAGCCGAAAATGAGATTGCTGACGCCCTGGAAAATGATCATTTTGCCCAATTGGTGCAGCAGGATGTGCAAGAGGCACAATATATTGGTGTAACGGGTGTTCCGTTTTTTGTATTCAACCGCCAATACGCTGTTTCCGGCGCACAACCTACCCCGGTGTTTTTAGAAACCTTGCAAAAATCATTTGCCGCATGGCAGCGCGAACATGCAAAACCCGTGCTGGAAACCGTGGAAGGACAAGTATGTACCCCCGATGGAGATTGTTAGGTTTTACTATACTTCGCGCTGTATTGTTTTGTGCATGGCCTTTGGCCTAAATCATTGACAATCAGCGCTCAGCATGACAATGAATGCAGCCTTTCAGGCGGCGTTTAGTATACTTGCGTGAACTTTAAATCTATAAGTAATATTAAAATCTCTATGCGAAATCTGTTTTTGCCTCTTTTGTTTTGCCTTTTTTCAATTGCTACACTTTCAGCTCAGGAAACAAGCAAACCCCTTGATTTTACCAAAATAGACGCTTACGCACGCGCCTGTCCGCGCTCGGCCGAACGGAGCATCGAAAAACTGGCGGAATACCTTGGCAAAGGTGCCTCTAACGATTGGGAAAAAGCCCGTGTTATTTACACCTGGCTGTGCGATAATATCCAGTACGACGATGACGGGTACAACGACAACGATCTCGGCGAAAACACCGCAGAAGAGGTCCTGAAACGCAAAAAAGGGGTATGTGAAGGCTTTAGCAACCTGTATCTGGCACTCGGACAAGCCCTGCAACTCAATATTATTAAGGTGTCGGGTTATTCCAAAGGCTACAGTTACCGCAAAGGAAAAAAGTTTAATGATACCAACCACGCCTGGAATTTGATCAAAATACAAGGTGCCTGGCATATTTTTGATGCCACCTGGGGACAAGGGTATGGCAGCCGAGAAGATGGCAACCTGGTGGCTGAAAAAGCATTTGATCCTTTCTGGTTTGATGTGGATCCTTACGCTGCTATTTTTTCGCACCTCCCCGAACAAGGGGAATACCAGTTACTCGCAAAACCAATTACCAAGGCCACTTATGAATGGATGCCCGCCGTAAACAGTGATTATTTCGCAATGGGCTTTGATGGGAAATCGACTTATGAAGCGATTCTAAAGGATACGACCTTGCTTTTCCCAAAGGTTTTTAATAAAATTAAATCCATTCAAGTAGTTACCGCACCTAAATTTGAAGAAGTTGGCTTAAATAAACCGGTAATATTTGAGTTTGTAAGTGCTGAAATAACGGACGTGGTCATCAAGGATGCGCGAAAAAACTGGAAGCCTTTTGTTCATAATGGGGATTATTTCCGATTAGAGTACACGCCTACGGTGCAAGGCGAACTTACTATTTTGATCAAAGAAAGTAAAAAAGGAAATGCATATGCTGTGCTTTTGCGGTATAATGTGCGATCTTTGAAGTAAATTTGACAAATAATTGTATTTCATAAATTTCATTTTTTATCATAAACACCTTCAACAATGAAAAAACCACTTCTTCTCTTCACGCTTTTACTGCTTACCGCTAACTTCCTCACCGCCCAAAATGAATTCCGAGTAGGTGTTCGCGGCGGTTTGAACCTGAACAACATCACTTTTACAGGCGAGGATGCTTCCGATTACAACGACATCTCAAAATCTGTCAATGGATTTCATGTAGGCCTGGCCGCAGAAATCCCAATTTTGGGTCCATTAGCAATTCGCACCGGTATTGATGCGGTCAGCAAAGGTTTTAAAGTTGAAGAATCAGAATTAGGAATAACTTACACGAGCACTTCTCGTCCGGTGTACCTGCAGGTTCCAATTGTGTTCGCCTATAACGGCCGACTGATTTATTTTGGCGCGGGACCATATTTTGGTCTGGGCGTAGCGGGCAAATACAAAACTTCCTTCACAGGTACGGGCACGAATCCGTTTCCATTTGATCCAACGGACGAAGGCGACCTGAAATTTGGCGATACAGAAGAGGATGATTATTCGGGATCAGATTTTGGATTTGTAGCGGAAGCGGGCATTAAAATATCCATGCTCCGTATTGGGTTATCTTACGCTGCTGGGGTAAAAGACGTATTACCCAAAGATCTTGGTGCCGATTTTCAAGCGCGCCATGCGGTACTTGGGGTTACGGTGGGGTTGATGTTTGGCTTGTAAGGTTTTGCTGAAGCTAGTTTAACAGAAGGAAACGCGTCCGCCACTTTTTTGTGGTAAATAACGGTAACTTTGTATTAAATAATGATTCAAAAACCAAATCATGAAAAAACAATTCTACCTGCTTCTTTTCTTGTGTAGCAGCACCCTCTTGACTGCCCAAAGTGGTCTTCGTGTGGGCGCACACAATGGTCTACATTTCAGTACTTTGCAATTTAGTGGATCGGATGCCTTGGATGTGAACAGTACGACGCAACCTTTGCTGGGTTACCGTGTAGGGATGCTGCTCGAACTTCCAATCCATGCTGGATTCTGCCTTCGTACCGGGGGGGATTTCGTGCTTTCGGGCACTAAACAGGATCTTCCGTTTTCAGGGTATTCATCCAAATTAAAGGTTTATTCCTTTCAAGCGCCTGTAATGCTGACCTACAGCAGACAATACTTCTTTGTCGGCGCTGGCGGGTATGGCAGCATCGCCTGGATGGGCACTTTTGAAACAACCATAAACAAGGCGGTATTTTCCGATCTTGGGGTGCCAAATTTTAAAACTTTATCATTTGGGTCTTCTGCCAACAATGATTTCTCAAGAATGGATTATGGCATGATTGCGGAGTTAGGGTTGCGGTATAAATATTTTGAATTGAGCGGTTATTATTTGCACGGCATTAGAAATATCAATCCAGCAGCGTCGGAATATCGAGTTTCAGTCAAAAATCGGTCCGTGGGGATTTCCTTATCTTTTATTTGTACATTGTAAATCTTGGTTGATAATGTCTTGGCTGGACGTGACCTTCGTTCTTTCCTAGCTAACAAGGGGTGACTGAAAAAGTCGCCCCGACAGTAAGCCTCCTGTAATCCTATTTAAATTCGGGATGACTCATGTTTGTAACGTATAGTGAAAAAATTAATTCAAAATAGCCTGCCCAACATGCCGCTCCGTATGCAACACCAAAAAATTCAGCAAATCCCCCAAATTCAATTTCAGCAATTTAAACTGCGCCACAGGTACCGAAGGTTTGTTCAAATCGACCGAATGGGCCATTTGCAAATACCGCAACAAACGCTCGGTATTGATGATGAAACGTTTTACCTCATCGTCCGCCACCGGTTTGTTCAAAAAATTGAAGCGCTTGGATGTTTTGCGTTTGCGCAACTTGGGATGCTTCGGATCCACAAAATTGACAGAATACCGACCAAACCAGGTAGATTTAAATTCAGGTGCAGGACCCCAGCGCCGGGCTTTCGCTTTGTGGATGCATCGCTCAATGTGCGACAAATAATAATCGCTGTATGCATTCAAATGCGCAAAACACTCCAAGGTATTCCAGGACTCCGGGCTGTTTCGGCGCGTTAAAGCATCCATCGGCAAGGTGGCAAACTTGGTTCGCACGACTTCCAGCACAGCGCGAAGCTCGGTTTCAAGGTGGGTAAGCAGGATCTCTTGTGTCATTTGAATGTTTAATCTTCCCAAATCGGAGCGCAAAATTAGTCATATTTGGAAATTTATCTGGAATAAAACGACCTTTGCGGGAAATTTCATTGCGCGGATAAAAAGTATGAAAACCAAAACATTCAGAAAGGATAAAGTCAATATCATCACCCTGGGCTGCTCCAAGAACCTGGTGGACAGCGAAAACCTGATCACGCAACTGCGCGGCAACGATTTTGAGGTAACCCACGAACGCGAAGATTCGGACGCTAACATCGTGATTATCAATACCTGCGGGTTTATCGACCTGGCTAAACAGGAAAGCGTTGATTCTATTTTGGAACACGCTGAACTGAAAAAAGCAGGCGTAATTGAAAAACTATACGTTACGGGCTGTCTGTCGCAACGTTATAAAGATGACCTGGAAAAGGAGATTCCGGAAGTAGATGCCTATTTCGGTACCCTGGAAATGCCGGCTTTGCTCGCACGCCTGGAAGCCGATTATAAGTATGAATTGCTCGGAGAACGCCAGATTACGACTTTGCCGCATTATGCTTACCTGAAAATTTCGGAAGGTTGTAACCGCACCTGCGCTTTTTGCGCGATCCCGCTCATGCGCGGACAACATATTAGTCGCCCGATCGATGAATTAGTACAGGAAGCCAAAAACCTGGCGCGGCGGGGGACCAAAGAACTGCTGCTCATTGCCCAGGAATTGACCTATTATGGCCTGGATTTGTATAAAAAACGCGAATTACCACAATTGTTACACGCCCTGGCTGATGTGGAAGGCATCGACTGGATTCGGTTGCATTACGCCTATCCTTCCAAATTTCCGTTAGACATCCTGGATGTGATGGCCGAACGCCCCGAAATTTGCAATTACCTCGATATTCCGCTGCAACACGCGGCCGATCCGGTGCTTGATTTGATGCGCCGCCAAATTACCCGCGCCGAAACGGAAGACCTGCTCGGAAAAATCCGCGAAAAAGTGCCGGGCATTTCGCTGCGCACCACATTCCTGGTAGGACATCCCGGCGAAACAGAAGCCGATTTTGAATCGCTCCTGAATTTTGTCGAAACCCAGCAATTCGATCGGGTAGGGGTGTTCCAATATTCCCATGAGGAAGAAACCCGCGCCCACGACCTTGTAGATGACGTGCCTGCCGAAGTAAAAGCCGAACGTGCCATACGCCTGATGGAATTGCAACAAGGTATTTCCCTGGCACACAACGAGGCCAAAGTGGGCAAAGTATTCAAAACCATTTTCGATCGCCAGGAAGGCAAATATTATGTGGGCCGCACCGAAGCCGATTCGCCCGATGTAGACAATGAGGTACTCGTGCCCGTAAAAGGCAATTATGTGCGTTTGGGCGATTTTGCACAGGTGCGCATTACCGGGGCCGAGGAGTTTGATTTGTATGGGGAAGTGGAAAAGGATTAATTACCCAGGACAACCTGTATCAATTTGGCCTCCAAATCGGATGCAACCCGGATGATATAAGTTCCCGACGCTTCCACACCTGAAAAATCAAGGGGGATTTCGTGGTCACCGGGTGCCAAAGATACCCGCTCCAGGATTTTGATTAATTTGCCATTCACATCAAATAAACTGATTTCGATCTCCTGAAATTGCAGGACTGAAATGGCAATAGTTGCGTTTTTTTGGATAATTGGATTGGGATACAACAAAATGGTATTGCCACTTTCCGTGTATTTCTTAGGCTTTTTTGCATTTGTTTCGGCATCGGGCGTTTCCGTTGGTGCAGGTGTATCAAAGGTGACCCGCAGTTTGGGCAAAAATTTTACAATGGCATAACTGGCAAACATAGAAAGACTTCCGCCTGCCATATATACGGTGCCATCGGGGGCCTCCTGTATTTTAAAACCGGCATTAATCATACGCGGATTTTCGATGGATGCATATCCTTTCCCGGTAAAAGTGGAGTCCAATCGACCATTTTCTAACACTTTCAAGGCCAGGAAGTTATACTGATTTTTTTCAAAACAGGTGCCACTCAGGTAAAATCCACCCTCGGGGCTAGGCCAGGCACCATATATATAATCGGATTCGTGTAAATCAAAATCAATCAATCCTTTGTGACCAAAATCAGTATCCCAGGAGCCGTCCTTGTTAAGTTTTTCAATGATTATTTTGTGGTGCGCGTCCCACTTGCTTTTGCATCGGTTGTCCCATTCCTCACTGTGCACAACAAACAGACCCTGTTGATTCGAAGGAAAAACAGTCGGGAATCCTTGTGATGGTTTAACGTATTTTCTAGAAACCACGCCGTTTTCGCCGAATTTTGCATTAAGTTGCCAGTTTTTATCAAAAAACAATAATTTGAAACCAGGTTCGGAAGTGGTAACCATCATGACCAGATTCGAAGTGGCATCTAAGCACGCACCCGCCTGATAACTAAAGGAACTGTCGGCCGAAACAAACAAACCCTGATCCCCGAAGGTACGAATGGATTTGCCGTTTTTATCCATTTTTAAGGCAAATGCACGCCGTATAGGGCCACCTTTTGTTTTAAAATCCATCTTTTCCGTCACCCCGCACAAATACATGTCCCCTTTTTTATCGGCCAAAAGGGTGCTGATGGTTTCGTCATACAAAGCAGAATGCACCACCAAACCCTTATTCCCAACCTGCATATCCACTTTCCCGTCTTTCAACAAGCGCACCATTAGTAAATCCGTATGAAGGCCTTCCGAACTTCGAAAACCAACGCCAGCATGGTCAATGCTGTGAAAGAAATCATCCGGGTCGTATTCTGATTGATGCTCAAACGGTTTACCCAAATCCGGCAAGGAATCGGGTTGATAGCCAGCACCCGCAACCCATATTTTGCCGTTTTTTTGCAACAAAAGGGTAATACGCGATAAGCCCGTGCCCTTTACCGATAAGGGTAAAAAAACTTTGCCATCTGTCCCAAACCCCGGATCTGGTTTTCCGGAGGGCAGCAAACGCAATATTCCAATATAATGTGAATTGCCCACCCAGCCTGCGAGCACCACTTTGCCATCCGGCTGTACCACCATCGCATCGGCAACACCCCAGTCGCCCGTCATCTTAATATTCAAACGGCCTTTTAACCCAAAAAGGGTGTCAAGTTTTGCAAAATGTTGCGCCTGAAGTAGTTGTCCTTGAATACCCAGGCAAACTAGTGCGATACAAAAGAGGATTTGCTTGTTGTGTTTCATCGTTGGATTGTTTTGGTGCCATAAAATTAACAACTATACCGAAATACACCATTTAATATACACTTAAAATACCACACCTACCTTAGCACCAACAAACCGTCTTTTATGAAAAATCTACTTTTTACCCTGCTTTTTGCTGGCTTGGCCACTGTTTGCGCAGCGCAAACCCTCAACCCGTATTTGCAATCGGTTACACCCAATTCCATCTGGATTACCTGGAAAACTTCCTCTAACCTGGAAACGATTGTCGATTTTGGACTCACGTCTACCAACCTCAACCAACAGGTGGTCGGTACCACCAAGGTGTACAGCGACAACGGCTACCCGAATAATTATTACTACCACAGTGTTCGGCTCACCAACCTGCAACCCAATACAAAATACCATTATAAAATCCGCACCGGCAACCTGAGTTCGGCGGTGTTTTCCTTCAAAACCCTGCCTTTGCCCGGACAAGCCGCTACGGCCGACGGACATATTCGTTTTTTGATTATGGGCGACAACCAGATCAAAGAACAGCCCCGGTATGATTCACTGGTGGTTTACGCGAAACGCAAATGTGAGGAGTTGTACGGCCCCAGCATCAATGAGAACATCTCCGGTATCCTGATGGTGGGCGACCAGGTGGATGTAGGCACGCTCGACCATTACGAAAATGTGCATTTTTCAAAATGCCGCTACCTCTCTTCGGTGCTGCCCATCAGCACCATTATCGGCAACCACGAAACGTATGGCACCCTTCAATTGAGCGCGTACGAAAACCACTTTTTCTACGACAGTTTGAAATATGCTAATTTACCTTCAAATTCTGAAAAATACTATGCCTACCAGGCCGGTAATGTGTTGGTTGTAAATCTTACCACCGAACATACAACAGGCACCACCGGCGCTGCACAAGCGCTTTGGCTGCAACAAGTGATCAACCATGCCAACAGCAACCCAACGGTGCAATGGATCGTTTCGCTGGGCCACCGTCCGTACCAGGCCGAACAATATGTTGGCGATATTTCTACCTGGATTCGCAATACAGCCGTTCCGATGTTGAGTACCAGTTCAAAGTTTTTACTGCACGTGGGCGCACACCACCATCTGTATGCGCGCGGCCAACTGAAAGAAACGCCCAATTACCATATTATCTCTGGTGGTACTGCCTGGGATCAATACTGGGGTATGAGCAACGAAACCGATTTTGATGATGTGCAAAAGACCATTTCAAAATGGGCTTACCAAATTTTGGATATTGACC
>CAIVGO010000449.1 GCA_903905445.1 uncultured Bacteroidota bacterium | reverse complement strand
TTGTCGTAATAATGGGGCAAAACCTGGCGCGCAAAAAAGTTTTTGTACGCCTTCATTTGCTGGTCTGGCACGGGCAAGGTTTTTCCGTACAATAATACGGTGTCACCGGCAGGGCTCACCACCCACAAATCCGTATATTTTATCATCGCCTCCAACCAGGTACGGGGTAAGGCATCGAACGGCGGACCGTAATTATCCAAATCAATATAGTGCCGGGGCGCTTCAAAGCGGGTGGCGTACCGACGCATATCGGGGTCAACGGCATGGTCGGTGATATAGTCAATGTTGGGTTTGAAAAACACCATCATCTGGGGCGGCAACGTGAGTACCGCCAGTCGGTTGATGCGTTTATGGGCGAAAAATCCCCAGGCGTCCGTTTTTTCCGGGTCGACTGGCAACGGGGATTTTGAACCGATCGGCAAAAACCGAAAAGCCATACTTAGGAGGACCAGGGACAAAAGCGCCAAGCGTCCGCCCCTCCATTGAAAATAAGTGTTTGTCATACGTGCAGGGTATCTTTATGTGGTCATGTTTATTCAGGATGATCCAACACTTCCGTCGACCAGGCTTCCGCTTTTTCCAAAAACAGCACCTTGGTTTTTGCCCAGGTATCTTTAAATAATTCAGAATGCCGATACGTATCCAGCGCTAATTCGTTTTCCCACATACTCAACGTAAACAACACATTGGGCGCAGCAATATTGCGCAGCAGTTCCATGTGCAAACACCCCGGAAATGCCCGAATTTGTACTTTGCTCTTTTCAAAAACCTCCGAAATAAAAGCATCTACTGCTTCCGGCCGAAAAGTGAGCTTGACAACACGTTTTATCATACAAATGAAGCTTTTTTAGGAAGCGTACCGCCGTTTGCGCAGCCACATAAAGATAAACCCAAACAAACCAAGCAACAACAAGGGAATCCCGATATTGATGCCCCGCCAAAAATTAACTTCTGCGTTGGCCCGCACAGTATCCAGCAAACGCAATTTTACTTCCTTGGTACGCGCACCAATTACCCCTTTCGGATCAATGATATACTCAATCGAATTGAGCATAAAATCCTTGTTCGCATACGTGATTTTTTCAAAACGGTTAAAACCTAAGGGCAACCATTCTTTTTGTGCCTGATCCCGGATAAAATTGGCCGCCACCCCGCCATCACTTACCACCAGCATTCGGGTTGGAACACTTTGGTTGCGAAATTCCATTCCGATTTTTTTGAGCCCGGTGACCATTTCCTCCGAAACACGATTTTCAAAATTGGAAGGAAAAATACCCTCGAGCAATACGGCCAAGGTCTGCGGACCTTTATCAAACTTGCTCGGGTCGGGACCATACTTTAAAACTTCAAAATTTAAATCTACCGGGCTGAAATTTAATCGGCTGTAACGACTTGAACTGATCAAAATCGTTTTGTTAATCGGGGTTTTGGTTCGAATGGTATCAATCGACGAACAAAAATCGAGCTCTACCCGGTCAAGGTTTTTTACAATCGGATGTTTGCCCTTGGGCTGGGCCGCAATGTGGTAATACCAATCGAACAACTCCAGCTGGGGCGCACCTCCCATATTTCCCACTCGAAGCGGAATTTTGGTACATTCCATATCCAATACCAAATCGGGCTGAATACGCACACCATATTTAAACAACATATCCTCAATGGCCAAGGGATAATCGGTGGGCACAAAACGCCCGTTGATTCCCATGCTGTCCAAATCCACGCCCAAACGATCGATCAGCCAAATAATTTTTCCGCCGTTCATGGCATACTGATCGAGTTTGAATTTGTCTTTTTCCGAAAAAGTACCGCGTGGTTTGGCAACAATCACCAACGCGCAATTTTCGGGACTGATTTGCACCACCGAATCGAGCAAAATCCGATCGGTATCGTAATATTGGCGCAAACTTTTATCCAGGTCCTTGGTTTGCAATTCTGTTAACTCGCCATGTCCCTGGGTGTACAATATAATAGGCCGACTGGACGACAGGATTTTTTTGATGCCATTGGCAAATTTGTACTCCAACAAACTCACCGAATTATTAATCACCAACTCGGGGGAAAGGCTGGCTGATTGGTTTTCGAGCAATTGAACAATCAATTTGCGGCTGCCATAATGGATAATGGCTACCGGGTAAATTATTTTCTGGCTGGTTTCGCCTTGATCGGCAAGGCGTAAACTCATGGGCACAATACCATCGGCAGCAAGTGCTTTGCGGCGTTCGTTGATTTGTTCAACCGTACCTTCCGATGGGTCTTCAAATTGGTAGTCGATATAGCCGCTTTCTGAACGAAAATCATCGAGCATTTCGCGGGTGGCCGTTTGAAGGCGCTTAAAACCAGCAGGAAATTCGCCGTCCAACAAAATTTGTACATAAATGCGGTCTTTTAAACCACGTAGCATCGCGCGGGTCGGATCCGTGAGGGTAAAACGCTTTTCTTCCGTTAAATCCAGACTGCTGTGGAAGCTATTCGCCAAAATATTGACAAACAGTAAAATGCCGCAAAATAAACCAAACTGTAAAATTGCCTGCGAACGATTGGAACGCGCCATGGGAATACGATTGAATAAAAAACGATGAAAACAAATCAAAGTCTAAAACGCAAAGGTACTGCGCTTCCTTGTACTGCCGTTAAATTAAAGTAGTTTTCAAATGATCGATAAAAACACAATATTTCCCACCTTTCGGGGTTTAAATGGTCCTGTACACTTTCGCTTTATCTACACAATGAAATACTACCTCCTGTTTGTCTTGTTTGCTATTATTCCGATGCTCGCTGATGCACAATGTATTAGCGGCGACTGTAAAAACGGAAAAGGCACTTACCTATATCCATCCGGCGCAAAATACACGGGCGATTTCAAAAATGGGGAAATCAATGGCGTCGGTGTGTGTTATTATACCGACAACAGCAAATATAGTGGTGAATGGAAACATCGTTACCCCGATGGCCGGGGCACCAAAACGTATTCGGACGGTACCAAACGCACCGGCCTGTGGCTAAAAGGAAAACCGGTAGATGAAACTGGAAAAATTTTGGAGGACTATATTGCCCATAAAAAAGAGGAAAAACTCGATGATGGAACCAATATCCAGTCGGGTTGCTTATCGGGCGATTGTAAAAACGGGGCGGGTATTTTGGCTTACCCGGATGGCAGCAAATTTGAGGGCAATTTTGTTGAGGGCAAATACGATGGCGCGGGCAGCTTTTATTTTGCCAATGGCGACAAATATGTAGGCGACTTTAAAAATAACTTTCCGCACGGAAAAGGCACCCGTTTTTTGAAAAATGGCGAAACGGAAACTGGTGAATGGAGCGAGGGCGAGTTTATTGGCTCTAGCCTGACCGTAAGCGGCAAAGTGGGCTGCATACAAGGCAATTGCGAAAATGGTTCGGGCACCTATATTTATAAGGAAGGCTCTGCAAAATATGTGGGCAGTTTTAAAGATAAACACCCGCACGGAAAAGGCACTTGCACCTATGCCAATGGCGATCGGTACCTGGGCGAATGGGCCGATGGCGCATTTGACGGTCAGGGCGTGCTTTTTTTGCATGACGGCACCGAAATTAATGGTTTTTGGAAGGCAGGAGAATACCAGGGTAAAAATGCACCAAGCGATTACCAGCCCGTGGTCAGTACTGACACGCCCGAACAACCTACCACGGCGCCCCCCGTTACGCCGGATGCGCCGG
Organism: uncultured Bacteroidota bacterium; assembly: GCA_903905445.1. Classification (GTDB taxonomy): domain Bacteria; phylum Bacteroidota; class Bacteroidia; order Chitinophagales; family Saprospiraceae; genus M3007. Next base: position 14,639 of record CAIVGO010000449.1, on the reverse strand, counting down.
AAAATGCTTTTGCCAATACAAAAATTTGGGCCGTTGTGGTGGGTGTTGCTGCTTATGACCACATGCCTGTTTTACGCTACACCGATGATGACGCCTACCGTTTTTATGCATTTTTAAAAAGTCTGGAAGGCGGTGCACTGCCCGATGACCAGGTGCGCATCCTGATTGACGAAGAAGCAACCAAAGAAAATATCATTACGTCGCTCTCCGAAATTTTTGAAATGGCGGGCCCGAACGACCTGGTTATTTTTTATTTTTCAGGCCACGGTTTGAACGGATCCTTCCTGCCCATCGATTTTGACGGCTACAACAACAAGATTGCCCACGAAGAAATTGCCGCGATTTTTGCAAAAAGCAAAGCGCGCTTTAAGCTTTGCCTGGCCGATGCTTGCCACTCAGGCAGCCTGTTGGCCATGCGCTCGGGTGAAACGGAACCTGCCCTGGTACAATTTTACTCCGCCTTATCAAAATCTGTTTCCGGCACCGCCCTCATCATGTCGTCCAAATCAGAAGAAACATCGCTGGAATCATCGGGCTTGCGCCAGGGCGTTTTTAGCCATTTTCTGATTCGCGGCTTAAAGGGAGAAGCCGATCTGAACCATGATAAAATTGTTACCGTACAGGAAATTTACAATTATATTTTTACCAATGTCCGCGACTACACCGGCAATCGACAAAGTCCGGTCATAAAAGGCAATTACGATTCGGGTATGCCCGTTTCTGTGTTGCGCTAAAGTTTCAACAACCCATCTCCTTTATAAAGACTTACATCGAAAAAGCACGGCCAACACCGTGCTTTTTTCATTTATTTGTATCGGATCAACGACCAAATCAAATGAAAAAAACACTACATTTTATTTTAGCTTTAACATGCGCGTTTTTTCTGAGCCTTACTTCGGTACAAGCACAATCCAATTATGAGGGCGATTGGGAAGGCGCGATTGAGTTACCCGGAATGCAACTTGCCATCACCATCCACTTAACTTTTGCTCAAAATACATGGTCGGGCACCCTGGATATCCCGTTACAAAAGGTAAAAGGGATGAAATTAGCCGAATTGGTGATTGACGGGAAGAAGGCGCAGTTCAAATTGCCTGAAGTGCCCGGTTCGGCCTCCTTCTCGGGAACATTTGATGAACAAGCCGCCATTTTATCAGGAACCTTTATGCAAAGCGGACAATTCCTCCCGACGAAGGTCACCAAAATAAGCGCTTCAAAACTGCTTGAAAACCAGGTTCAAACACAAACGAAGCTCGAACGTTTTCGGCATTTAGTCGATTCGCTGCGCCTACAACAAAATACACCGGGCCTCGCGATCGGTGTGGTAAAAGATGGAAAAACCATTTTGCTCGACGGATTTGGCTACCGCGACCTGGAAAACAAATTGCCCGTAACCGCCAACACACAATTTGCCATTGGCTCTTCCAGCAAAGCATTTACGTCCCTTTGTTTGAGCATCATGGCCGACCGTGATCAGCTCGATTGGGAAAAACCGATTGTACAATATCTTCCCGATTTTAAATTATACGATGCATTTGCTACCCAATCGATGAATGCGTTGGACCTTTTAAGCCACCGCTCGGGGTTGCCCCGCCATGATTTGATGTGGTATGGATCGAACTTTTCGCGCAAAGAAATTTTTGAGCGTTTGCAATTTTTGCCACCCAACAAACCCTTGCGCACGACCTGGCAGTACAATAACCTGATGTTTATGACGGCCGGTTATTTGGTGGAACGTGTTACGGGTACCCGCTGGGAAAATTATGTGGAAACGGAGATTTTTCAACCTTTGGGCATGAAAAACTCAAATACCTCGGTTGCCAGCCTGAGTAAATATAAAGAGGCCGCCAAAGCGTATTCCTTGGAAGAAAAACACAATGTGCTGTTGCCCTACCGCAACCTGGATGCCATTGGCCCGGCGGGAAGTATCAATTCGACGGCGACGGACATGTTGCAATGGGTGCGCTTGCACTTGAGTGATGGGAAATTGGGCGACATACGCATCGTGAGCGACCGGGAACTAAAACGCCTGCATACCCCGCAAATGCTGATGCTGGATGCAATGTTTATCACATCGCCCGAACTTACCGATCCTTCCTATGCTTTAGGCTGGTTTGTTTATCGCCAAAAAGGGATTCGAATTGTAGAACACGGCGGCAATATTGATGGATTTACCGCGCTGGTGTATTTGGTGCCCGAAAAAGATTTTGGCCTCGTGATTTTAAGCAATCAAAATGCCAGCACCGTGCCTTCAACGTTGGCGCGTTATGCTACAGATCTGTTTTTAGATCTGGAATATACCGATTGGGCTACCCGGAATTTTGGGAGAACGCAGGAAGCGGACGCAACACAAGGGGATAAAAAACAGGTTCCGGCCAAAATTTTAAATACAAAAGCAAGCCAAAATCTGGAAGCGTACACGGGTGTTTTTGAGCATCCCGGTTATGGAAAAATAGAAATTAAAAAAACAGACGGTAAACTGCAATTATATTTTAATTCCTTTAATTTATCAATGGAGCATTGGCATTATGATGTTTTCCGGGCGACCGATTCTTTATTAGGAATCAGTTTTATGATCAATTTTCAAACGGACAACAACGGGCAAATTTACCAGCTCAGTACTGCACCAGATCCGCTTTCAGCCGATATTCATTTTGTAAAACTTGCGCCTTCTCGTTTATCAGATCCGATCTTTTTACAGCAACTTGCCGGAAAATACAAAATTGAAAACCTGGACCTTTCGCTTACCGTTGAAACCAACCAAAGTAAACTGATCCTCATTGTGCCCAATCAGCCGCCCTATACCTTGCTTCCAGATGCTGACTTACGGTTCAAACTGAAAGATGCAAACGGATTTAGCGTCTTGTTTATATTGGATGAAAAAGGAAAAGTTACAGGCCTGCACTTGGATCAACCGAATGCAAATTTTTTGGCAAAAAAACTTTAGCGATGTCAGGCGTGGAGACCACAAAAAAAAAGCGCGATGCTCGTTTGCATCGCGCCGGTTTCCCGTATATAATCTCATGAAAAGTTTCAGTGTTGGTATCAAGTCTGGCCGCTTTCATTTACTTGACTGCGTTTGTCGTTCTTGATGATACAAAAGTGCAGCATAAACATCGGCTTGGAAAGAACAAAATTCAGGTTTTGTTTTTTTATTTTAATCTTTAAAACAGTGCCTTTAAAAATATATTTTCTTGTAAATCAAATATTTAAGCCTTATATTTTCAAGATTAAAAAGTCTTTTTGTTGAAAAAAATTACTTTAAAGTCTGTATTATTTTCAATTTATTTTGCGTGATAGCGACCACCGTTGATTTGAAAGCGTGGACCGCATGGCAGGTACAAAAAAAAAGCGCGATGCTCGTTTGCATCGCGCCGGTTTCCCGTATATAATCTCATGAAAAGTTTCAGTGGTGGTATCAAGTTTGGCCGCTTTCATGTACTTGACTGCGTTTGTCGTTCTTGATGATACAAAAGTGCAGCACAAACACTGGCCCGTAAAGAACATTATTTAGGTTTTGTTGAACAGTTTTTTTATACGTAAAAACTATTTAAAAACACAACTTATTCATTTATAATGTCTTACATTCAAACTATGCTAAAATTTTTACGATTTGTTGATTAAAAAGATTGTAAACTAAAGAAAAATAGAAATAAAAAAACGCGTTGCACCAAAATCCAGCAAATAAAAACCCGGATATAATACGATGCTGTTGGTTTTATGCAATCGGCTCTGAATTTAACATCCCAAGATGGTACATAAAAAAAAAGCGCGATGCTCGTTTGCATCGCGCCGGTTTCCCGTATATAATCTCATGAAAAGTTTCGAAGTTGGTATCAATCCTGTCAGCGTGTGCTTTATTGCTGCGCTTTGTTGTTATTGATGATACAAAAGTGCAACAGGTTGCCTGGCTTGCAAAGGACAAAAAATGGTATTTGTTAAGTATAAAAAGCAGATGTAAAAGTATCAAATAAAATACTAAAATACTGCTTTACAGTGTTTTATAAAAACAAAAAAGGATAAATCGTGTAAGATTTATCCTTTTTAAGATCTAAAAAATATAAAATTTGGGCAATTTGTTGAAAAAAAAGAATTTATTTAGCCCAAAGATTGTATTTTAAAATACAATAAATGGCGCGGAAACCATCTTTTGCACCAATTTTTTTTCCTTCTTCATAGGATCGACCGTAATAAGAGATGCCCACTTCGTAAATACGCACATCGTGGATGCGGCTGATTTTGGCGGTTACCTCGGGCTCAAATCCGAAACGTTTTTCCTTTAGTTTTAAGCCTTTCACCATATCCGAACGGAACAGCTTGTAGCAGGTTTCCATATCGGTAAGGTTGAGGTTGGTAAATATGTTGGACAGGGTGGTTAAAAATTTATTCCCGATACTGTGCCAGAAGAACAAAATTCGGTGTGGCCGACCGCCCATAAAGCGCGAGCCGTACACTACATCGGCGTACCCATCCAAAATGGGGCGCAACAAAATATTGTACTCCGCCGGATCATATTCCAGATCTGCATCCTGAATAATCAAGTATTTACCCGAAGCATGTTGGATGCCCGTATGCAGTGCCGCGCCTTTGCCCTGATTTACTTCGTGTTTCAAATATCGAATGTTCAATTCCGGATTGGCAGCCATGTAACGCTGAATTGCGCCTTCCGTATCATCTTTTGAACAATCGTTGGTGATAATGATCTCTTTTTGTATCCCCTGGACCAGTTCAACATTTTTTACTTTATCGAGAATTAAATGGATTGTTCGGGCTTCATTATAAGCCGGTATAACAATCGAAAGGGTTTCGCTCATGAAAAAGGCACTTTATGTGGCAAAATAAAAGGCAAAGGTAAAAGATACTGGCATTTATGGGATCGAAAATGGTGGTAATACTTAAAGAAGTACTTATTCCTGGGTCAAAGCTTGGGCCATCGCATTGCCCGCAATCCAGGCACCCGTCCACGCAGCTTGAAAATTAAAACCACCCGTGATGGCATCAATGTCTAACACTTCACCTGCCAGGTATAAACCCGGCACTTTTTTGCTTTCAAAAGTTTTAAAATTGACTTCATTGAGCGCCACGCCTCCAGCGGTCACAAATTCTTCTTTAAACGTGCTTTTTCCTTTTACTGAAAAATTTCCAGCCGATAATTGGGTGATCAGTTTTTGCATGCGTTTTTTATCCAAATCGGCCCAACGCAGGGTATCCGGAATTTCGGCTGCTGTCACCAATCTTTCCCACAAACGTGCAGGTAACTCAAAAAGCGGTCGGGCAAAAATTAATTTTTTGGCATGTTCCATTTTTTGCTGTTGCAATTGATCGGATATCGCTTCGGCATCCAGGCGGCCCAGCCAATTAACTTCCAGCGGAAATTGGTAGGCATGGGCTTCCAAGGCCCGCGCGCCCCAGGCCGACAAACGCAAAATGCCCGGGCCACTCATGCCCCAGTGGGTGATGAGCAACGGGCCTTCCGATTGCAATTTGGTACCTGGCACCCGTACTTGTGCATGCGCCGCGGCAATCCCCATCAAATCCAGAATGCGCGGATCCTTTATATTAAATGTAAACAAAGACGGAACGGGCGGCACAATGGTATGTCCCAACGATTGCAACATTTCCCAAATGGCGGTATTGCTACCTGTCGCGATGAGTACTTTTGAAAAAGAAAGCGATTTGGCTTCGCCTTGAACTTGCAGCTGAAAATTTTTTTTATCAGCAGCTAAAAAAATTTTTTCTACCCGGGTATGCGTACGTACAGTAACCCCGGCTTGTTGCGCGGCCTTTTGCAAGCAATCAACAATCGTTTGGGAATTATCCGTGGTAGGAAACATCCGCCCATCGGCTTCCGTTTTTAGGGCAACGCCCCGTTTTTGAAACCATTCGATGGTTTGTTGCGGCCCAAATTGCATAAAAGGGCCCAATAATTCGCGGCTACCCCTGGGGTAATACTGCACCAGGGTTTTGGCATCGAAACAGGCATGCGTTACATTGCAACGACCGCCGCCGCTGATGCGCACTTTTTCGAGCACCGATTTGCCCCGCTCAAAAATCGTAACCCGACTTTGAGGCATGGCTATTGCACAAGTAATGGCGGAAAAAAAACCAGCAGCCCCTCCACCAATAATTGCGATGTCCATAGATCGCATAATTATGTTTATATTTGGTGCAAAGGTAGTCCTCAAATCGCCCATTTTTTTGCTTGTACACAAGCTTCGGTGTTTAGTTCGGTCTTATTTTCTATTTTCGCCTTTCGGTAATACAGCAATAACGATCATCCCCGATACATGAAATGGTTGGTCAATGAACTCGTAAAACAATTTTTACGAATGCGCATGCGGCGTATCGAAGGGTATATGCTACGACCAGAGGAAGCTCAGGAACGTTGGCTTCATACTTTGCTCGATGCCGGCAAAGACACGGAATATGGAAAAAAGCATGGCTTTTCTTCCATTCGTAACGCGGAATCGTTTGCCAAAACGGTTCCCATGCAAGACTATGAAGGTTTAAAAGGTCCAATTGCCCGCATGATGCGCGGCGAACAAAATGTGCTATGGCCTGGGGAGGTAAACTGGTACAGCAAGAGCAGCGGAACGACCAGTGAAAAAAGTAAATTTATTCCTATTCCTGAAGCCAATTTATACGCTTGCCACATTGCGGGTAGTTGGGATTCCTTGGCTTTGTTGTACCACAACAAGCCAGATATGGAAGTTTTTCGGCGGCGCAATTTGGTATTGCCTGGTAGTTACGAATCTTTGGAAGAATACCCGAAAACAAAATTTGGTGATATTAGTGCGCTGCTGACGTTTCACATGCCCGCGATTGGCCGCATGTTTTATACGCCCGATTTTGACATTGCGCTACAACCCAATTTTGAAGATAAAATTAATCAAATTGCTACGGTGATCAGTAAGCAGGATGATATCGTGATGTTTGGCGGAGTGCCTACCTGGATTATCGTGTTATTTCGGATGATTTTGGAAAAAACGGGCAAATCGAATATCCTGGAAGTGTGGCCTCACTTGCAGGCATACATGCATGGGGGCGTGGGATTTGAACCGCATCGACAAAAATTTCACGCGCTCATTCCGAGCGATAATTTTGTGTACCAGGAAATTTACAATGCCTCGGAAGGGTATTTTGGCGCGCAATGCGACCTGGGCGTACACGATATGTTGCTGTTTGCCGACAATGGCATTTTTTACGAATTTTTACCCATTGAAGAATTGGACAAGGAGTTTCCGCGCACGGTAACCCTTGCGGATGTAGAAATTGGGAAAAATTATGCCATGTTGATTACGACGAATAGCGGACTATGGCGCTACATGCCCGGCGATACCCTGATATTTACCCGAAAAAATCCACATTGCTTTTTAATTACCGGCCGTACCAAACAATTTATTAATGCTTTTGGGGAAGAAGTGATGGTAGGCGATACCGATAAAGCGCTTGCCGAAACTTGCCGACAAATGGATGTCGTGGTGAATGAATACACGGCGGCGCCCGTTTATTTTGGTGAAAACAACCGCAGCAAGGGCGGACATGAATGGGTGGTAGAATTTGAAAAGGAACCGGGCGATTTGGCACAATTTAATCAGTTGTTGGATGAAACCTTGCAACGGATTAATTCGGACTATGAGGCAAAACGATTTAAAGGCATGGCGCTTGATCAATTGCGTTTGCGAACCGTACCTAAAGGCACTTTTATGCGCTGGATGCGGGCGCGCGGAAAATTTGGCAACCAAAACAAGGTGCCGCGTTTGGCCAACCACCGCCGATTTGTAGAAGAAGTGTTGCAGTTTACGCAAGAGGTCTAAAACAATGCGCTTTGTTGCCTGTTTTGCTCAACTTTTCATGGGGTGCATTGTTAACAGTCCTTGCTCCTGACAAATTTTTCTAAAACATGACATCTGATCCAATCAAGGCTGTTCAAAATGATGATCCAACGGCTGTTACCCGCAAAAAAGATCATATCGAGCTTGCCTTTGCAAGTCGGGTCGGATCCGAGGAACTCAACCAGCGGTTTTATTACGAACCTTTGCTGGCACCGCATCCCGACGAAAAAAATTTAGCACCTTTTCCATTTTTACATAAAACATTCCGCGCGCCGCTTTGGGTTTCGTCGATGACGGGCGGAACGGCCATGGCGGCAACCATCAATAAAAATCTGGCGCGTGCCTGCGGTGAATTTGGCATGGGTATGGGCCTGGGCTCTTGTCGGCAGCTTTTAAACAGCGACGAATTTTTACCCGATTTCGCGGTACGCAAATGGATGGGCGATGCGGTTCCCTTGTATGCCAACCTTGGTATTGCGCAATTGGAACAACTGATTCACGACAAGCAATTTTCGAAAATAAGCGAGCTGGTAAAAAAACTGGAAGCCGATGGATTGATGGTACACGTAAATCCTTTGCAGGAAGCGTTGCAACCAGAAGGGGATCGATTTGCACATTCGTCCCTTCAAACCATCGAAACTTTATTGGAAAAACTCGACATTCGCCTGATTGTGAAAGAAGTGGGACAAGGCATGGGGCCAGAAAGCTTGAAGGCTTTGTTGCAGCTTCCGATTGAAGCGATTGAGTTTGCGGCCGCGGGTGGCACCAATTTTGCCAAACTCGAATTGTTGCGCAGCAGCGAAGTGCACAAATCCGTTTTTGGTTCGCTGGCTGCTACCGGACATACTGCGGCAGAAATGTTGCTTTATGTAAAAGAAGCGGTAAGTGAACTGGGCGAAAAATGCAAGGTGCAACAATTGATCATTTCGGGGGGCATCCGCGATTTTCTGGATGGCTATTATTTGATCAAAAAATCGCCGTTGCCTGCGGTGTTTGGCCAAGCGTCCGGTTTTTTAAAATATGCGCAGGACGATTACGAAACCCTGCAACATTTTGTGCAATTGCAAATACAAGGTTTGGCGCTCGCGCAAGCTTTTTTGCGGGTGAAATAATCCGCTAAAAAAATATCGCAACACCCAAATTTCCTAAAATCCTATTATCCCAGTTTCCTAACGAGCGAATTCAATGTCAACAGCAATTTCCGGATTTTCCAAACTGACCAAGCGCGAAAAGATTCAATGGCTCGCCACGCATTTTTTTACCGATGCAATGGAAGTAGAGCAAGAAATCCTGGCCTGGCAACACCCCGACCAGCAGCAGCAAAAAGTATTGGATGGATTTACGGAAAATGCCATTGCAAATTTTCCCCTCCCTTTGAGCGTGGCCCCCAATTTTTTAATCAACGGAAAATTGTACGCCGTGCCGATGGTGATTGAGGAAAGCAGTGTGGTGGCAGCGGCTTCGAGTGCGGCTAAATTTTGGATGGACCGGGGCGGATTTCATGCGCAGGTGTTGGGCACGACCAAATTAGGCCAGGTCCATTTTTTATGGAATGGCGCGCCCGAAAAAATAAATGCGCTGTTCCCGGAAATCAAACAATACCTGATTTCGAACGCCGGAGATTTGACGGCCAATATGGAAAAACGCGGCGGTGGCATTTTGGATATTCAATTGCTCAATTTTACAGATTTAGAGCCCGGATATTACCAGTTGCGCGCATCGTTTGAAACTTGCGACAGCATGGGCGCCAATTTTATCAATACTGTCCTCGAACGTTTTGCTTCCCTGCTCGAACAGTTTTTGACCACTTTCCCGGATTTATCGGATACGGAACGCGATGTGGAAGTAATTATGTCGATCCTTTCCAACTACACGCCGGAGTGCGTCGTGCATGCCTGGGTAGAATGCCCCATTGCTTCTTTTGCCCAACTGGCTCAAAGTCAGGGCATGGATGCTTATCAACTGGCGCACCGTTTTGCCGTTGCGGTTCGGATTGCCGAAATAGATCCTTACCGCGCAACCACCCACAACAAAGGCATTTTTAACGGAATTGATGCGGTGGTGTTGGCGACGGGCAATGATTTTCGGGCCATTGAGGCTTGCGGGCACACGTATGCCGCACGCGATGGCCAATACCGCAGTTTGAGTAAATGCACGGTGCAAAATGACCTTTTCCGATTTGAATTAAAAATACCGCTGGCGTTAGGGACGGTAGGTGGCTTAACCAAGTTGCACCCCCTTGCCAAACGTTCCTTAGAAATGTTGGGCAATCCTTCGGCTGCGGAATTGATGACGATTGTTGCTTCCGTAGGCTTGGCGCAAAATTTTGGTGCCGTGCGTTCACTGGTAACTACTGGTATTCAACAAGGGCACATGAAAATGCACCTGACCAATATGCTCAACCACCTGGGCGCTACCGACGAAGAAGCGGCGGCGGCACAAGGATATTTTATGCATCAAACGGTGAGCTTTAGCAGCTTGCGCACTTTTTTGGACGAACACCGAAAAGTTAGTTTGTAAAAATATTTTAGTCAAACAAGCGCAACACATCCGGCACCGGATCTTGCAAACTCGGTTCATTGGATCCAGTGGCATTCAATTTTTCAGAAACACGGTAATATTTTAAAATGCCATCGGAAGGTGGATGGAGTAAATCTTCGATGCCTTTAAAGTTGGTATCGGAAAGCCAGCATTGTTGTTGTTCCGCATCGGGCAGTATCAAGGGCATGCGGTTGTGCAGTGTTTTCATTTCCTGGTTGGGCCCCGTGGTCAAAATAGAAAATGTGTACAAGGTCTCGTCTTTGTTTTTCCAACATTCCCAAATACCCGCCATCCACATCAGTTGATCATTTTTGAGTAAAATCCGGTAAGGCAATTTTTGCTTGCCCGGCCCGAGCCGCCATTCGTAAAAACTATCGGCGGGTACAAGGCATCGTTGCGATTGGATGGCTTCTCGAAAAGAGGGCTTGGTTTCAATTTCCTCCGAGCGGGCATTGATCATTTTGCCCTGGTTGATTCCGTCCTTACTCCAGGACGGCACCAGTCCCCATTGCATTTTTTGCAAACGTTTGGTCAGCACCCATGCACGCTGGGTAGGGGCGATGTTGAAAAGTTGTTGAAAGTCTTCAGGCAGCTCAAATGCTTGCAACTGTTCGGCGACTTGTTTTTTGGTTGGAGCCAAGGCATAACGACCACACATGCAGGAAAAAGTACTTTTGTGGATGAAAAAAGGGAAATTGTTTGAAGTTTTACAAAATTATTGATTTTAAGTGGGATTAAGCAAAAAATAAAATGCGGGTGGATAACATCAAATCCTTAAAAATCAATGGGTTAACACACCCTACATCTTGTTTTAAACAGTTACAAACGTTCTGTTTTTGCAGATATATTAGGGGGTGTAAATCAAGCTATGCTTTTAAAAAAGACGGTGCAAAACTTGTGTATAAAGCCCTGGGTTATGCACCGTCGCCAACATCGCAAAGCCCGATTTACACACATTTGGGCAAAAGGGCAAAAGGGGTGTGAGGAAACATTAACTTAACAAACGCCTACTAACAGCCGCGGCCAAAGTGAATAAACAAACACCCACTTTGTGCATAGTTCTTAACATGCTGGTGGATAAACGCGCAATGACCTGACTATGAAGCTTAAAAAACCTTGGTAACTGGTGCATAAAGCTGGTAACTAGCTTTAGTAATATTAACTTAGTGTTAAGTTATGAGGTTACTCACAAACTAACACCGCTGATGATAACCCTTGGGTTAGATATTTAAACTGATTTAAAACAATGAAAGCTTATAACAATGGGGATAAGTGGACAACGGAAACGTTTTACTTTTGTTTGAAGTTTTAAAAATAACGGACAACTACGCCATGGCATCAATTTTTAAAGGGATTCGATACACGCAAGATTTTGAAATCAGCAAGGCTGTGAAGGCTTGGATGATTGCGGGTTTGATTATGGTTTTTATGCAGGTCGTGATTGGGGGCATTACGCGCCTGACGGGAAGTGGCCTGAGCATTACGAAATGGGAAATTGTGACGGGCACAATTCCGCCCTTGAGTACGGCTGCCTGGGAAGCGGCATTTGAATTGTATAAACAGACGCCGCAGTATCAGCGCATCAATGCGGGTATGCAGTTGTCGGAGTTTAAGTTTATTTTCTTTTGGGAATATTTCCATCGGTTGTGGGCGCGGCTCATGTTTTTTGTGTTCATCATTCCTTTTGGTTGGTTTTTGTACAAAGGCATGTTTTCGCGTCGTTTGTTGCCGCGCATGGTGGTGGTGGTTTTGTTGGCGGGTTTGGAAGGTTTCTTTGGGTGGATTATGGTTGCGAGTGGTTTGACTAAGCGTCCCTGGGTAAATGCGTACAACCTGACCTTGCATTTGACGATGGCTTTGATTATTTTCAGTTATTTGTTGTGGACGACCTTTATTGCCTACCAGCCCAAACCCGAAACGTACTTGAATAAGCGGTATCGTCAATTTGGCACCGGATTGTTGTTGCTGACGTTTGTGCAATTGGCCTTGGGGGCTATGATGTCGGGCACCAAAGCGGGCTTGTTTTTTCCGACCTGGCCGGATATTGGTGGGGCTTTTATTCCCGAGGTATTGATGGACGGGGCTAATTGGCAGGCTACGCGGTTCATTGAGTACGACACCCATTCGTTTATGCCAGCGCTTCTGCACTTCTTACACCGCAACACGGCCTACTTGTTGAGTGTTTTAGTTTTGTTCTTTGTGTACCAGGTGCAACGCCAGGCCATTTCGCCTTTATTTCGTCGCGCTAATTGGATCATGGTTGGGGTATTGATCACGCAGGTAACATTGGGTATTGTAACTTTAATAAATTGCAAAGCAAAAATCCCGGTTGATTTGGGTGTGGCCCACCAGGCGGTTGCGGTATTATTGTTGGGCATGGTATTGTTTGTCAATTACCAGATGTCGAACAAAAGTTATGAAACCACAACTTAAGAGCCTAAATTGCTGAATTGGAATTAAGTTGCGGTAATGATGGCAGGCCTCCATATTGCATTTTGTAATTGAGGGGCCCGGATCAATTTTATTTTTACTACTTTTGCCGACATTCCATCATTTTATCACAGGCGAATGAACGTAGAGATTAAAGAAGAACAAGGTTTTCGGTACATCGAATCGGGTACTAAAGGAGAGAACCTCATGCTGTTGCATGGTCTGTTTGGTGCGTTAAGCAACTTTGAAGGGATCATCAAGCATTTTTCGGATCGGTACAACGTAGTCGTACCGATGCTGCCGATTTATGAGTTGCCTATTTTTGAGGTTTCGGTAATGGGATTGGTTGAGTTTGTTACAAAGTTTGTAAACTATAAAGGTTACGATCAAGTGCATCTGCTGGGTAATTCGCTGGGAGGTCACGTCGCACAATTATACGCTTTGGCACATCCTGAAAAAATTGCATCTGTTACTTTGACGGGTAGTTCGGGCTTATTTGAAAGTGCCTTTGGTACGGCATTTCCGAAACGAGGCGATTACGAGTATATTAAAAAGAAAACGGCTGATACGTTTTTTGATCCGACGGTTGCTTCCAAGGAATTGGTAGACGAAGTGTTTGGTATCGTAAACGATCGGAACAAAGCGATCCGGGTGGTGGCTACTGCAAAATCGGCAGTGCGTCATAACCTGGGCGATAAGTTGCACAACCTGAAAGCGCCTACTTTGCTCATCTGGGGAAAGCAGGATAATGTGACACCTGCTTTTGTAGCGGAAAAATTTAATGAACTATTACCGAATGCCGAACTGCATTTTATTGATGAATGCGGTCATGCACCAATGATGGAGAAGCCCGCGGATTTTAATCGCTTGCTGGATCAGTTTTTGGAGCGGGTTATTTCGGAACGTAAAGCGGTTTAGTTTTGTAAAAAGGGTGGATGTTGGGTCCGCCCTTTTTATTGATTATTTTTGTAAGTGTATTGTTATGCAAAAGGGGTGCCACGGAGAAGCTTGGAGGCATGGAGTTACGCGGAGTTTTTTATTTGTTCTGTGTCTGGACCGACCCTCCAAACTTCTCATGGAACCCTTTTTCTCTCCGCGTAACTCCGTACCTCCGAGCTACTCGTGGAACCTTTTTTCTCTCCTAAAACCTTTTTCTCTCCGCGTAACTCCGTACCTCCGAGCTCCTCCGCGGAACCTCCTTTTTATATGTTCCACGTGGAACAATCAGTAATGCTCCAGCAACCAGGATTTGAATACACCAAAGTCGGGTTCCATTAAGATGCTATGCTTTTCCTTTTCTTCCAGACTTTTTAGTGCTTCAGGGATCGCTATTTTTTCGTGAAGTATTTCCTCTACATCTTCTATGAATTTTGCGGGGTGGGCCGTTTCTAAAAGAATGCCTGCTGTGTCTGGATAAAGTTCAAGGTATTCGGCCATGCCGAGATATGCCACAGCGCCATGCGGATCCAAAGTATAGTTATATTCCTTTTGTACACTGCGCATGGCGTCAGCGGTTTCTTCATCTGTGAAATAGAACCCCTTGATTTCCTCTTGCATAATGTTCCACGTGGAACCATACAAGTTATCCATGCGGGCAAAGTTGGATGGGTTTCCTACGTCCATCGCATTGGATATGGTGCGCTTTGAACTGCGAGGTTGGTACTTGCCAGTAATCAGGTATTCCGGGACTATGTTGTTGGTGTTTGTGGCGGCCACTAAATGCTGGATGGGTAATCCCATGCGTTTGGCTAAAATGCCTGCGGTTAAGTTGCCGAAGTTGCCTGATGGTATAATGAAGGAGACGGGTGTGTTGGGTGAGTCTTGGATTACTTG
>CAIVGO010000448.1 GCA_903905445.1 uncultured Bacteroidota bacterium | reverse complement strand
GTTGCGGCCGTCTTTTTCATGGATGTAGGAATAGGATATCCAACCACTTTTAAGGGTTCCGGGCAATACCGGGGAATAATCCAGGCGCACGGTATCGCGAAGGGCATAAGCAAGCAGTTGGGATGGTTCCCATATTTTTTCGGATTGCAGCAAAGCAACGGTATCTGTAACAAAGGAAATAACCGCCCTTTTTTCGTCAACATAACAGGTGTCATACAGGCATCTAGGTGCCCAATACTTTTGATTTTCGATATATTCCTTTGCTGCTGCGCCACAACCATATCCCGGATCGTACAGCACTTTAGCGTCTTGCAGTAAACCATCTGCACTGATTTTATAAGAAACCAAGGCTTCTACATTCACTTTTTCATGTTTGGCCGCATCTGGAACACGCAATGGTGGAAAATCCTGGGGCAGGCGGAGTGCTTCCATAGCCGGAACCGTTTTATACAGTTCTTCATCCGGCAGGGCGTACATGCTCACGATACTTCCCAAATATTCCAGGCTTCCCTCTCCGATAAAAAATACTTTTCGGGCATGCGCATGGATATAAAAATACAACCAAACATGTTGGCGCACTGGATATCCATTGGCTTCGGCGGGATACCATTTCGGCATGTTTTGTACAAAAGCCAAAAACATATTGCGGAAAGCCTCATTGACTGGTTGCACCACGCGCACGTTGGAAAAGGAACCGTCTGTTTCTACCACAAACGAAAGGATGGTTCGACTTACAGGCCGAATGGCTTGTGCATCAGCAGGATAAGTGATGTTGTTTCTTACATACTTATACCATTCGGCCGAGCCACCATAGAATCCTGCGGGTTTGGATAAATCAAAGGAGGAATAAATGCGGTCCTCTTGGGCAGTCAAAGGCCAAAATAACAGCAACAGCAGGAGGGTGAAAAGGTATTTACCCCAACTTGCCCCAGCGGTGTTTGAAATAGTAGACTTGTTGCGGTGGGAAGGAAAATGGATTTGAAAAGGCTCTTTTCGTGTAATATTCTGGAACATAGAAACAAAAGGGGTTATAAAATGAGCATTTTAACACAAACATGTAGGCTTTAACGGGGGATTTAACCTGCTTATTTTACCTACATATAAAAACAAACAAACATGTACCTGGATTTAAATGGATTTGAAGGATGGATGGATAAAAAATTGATTTTAATTAGATTAAAAGCCAGCTGTTTTCATAACCATATTGCGTTGACTAAATTAATAGATCGTTCCGGTTGTGCAACTGTTTAAATGCAGCGTTTTATTCTCTGGTGCGTTCGTATCTTTGTCACTTCTAACCCATCTTTCCTATGTCGAACCCAAACATTAAAAACGTACAATTGCAGGTACTTTCCGACAATTGGTACACGTTGCGCAAGGTTACCTTCGATTTTCAGCAAAAAAACGGCAACTGGCAAACCCAAAACCGCGAAGCGTACGATCGGGGCAATGGCGCGACAATTCTATTGTACAATGCTGACCAGGGCACCATTATTCTTACCCGGCAATTTCGGATGCCTACTTACCTGAACGGCAACGAAACGGGCATGCTCATTGAAGCCTGTGCGGGTTTGCTGGATAAAGATAATGCCGAAGATTGTATTCGACGGGAAACCGAGGAGGAAACAGGCTACAAAATCACCGAAGTACGCAAAGTGTTTGAAGCCTATATGTCGCCAGGCTCGGTGACCGAAATCCTGTATTTTTTCGTGGCTGCCTATACGAAGGAACAAAAAGTACACGAAGGCGGCGGACTCGAAGACGATCAAGAAGATATTGAGGTACTGGAAATACCGTTTGAAAATGCCCTGAACATGATCGAAACCGGCGAAATTCGCGACGGGAAAACGATTATGCTGTTGCAATATGCACGCTTACAAGGAATTATGTAAAAAATACAAGATGCTCATCAACAACGTACCAACCACCTTGCCCGAATACTTGACGACCCTGACTCCTGAAATGAAGGAGACCATGTTGCAAATCCGAGATACCATCGCGACGGCTATTCCAGAGGCTAAAGAGGTATTTTCTTACCAGATGCCCGGCTTCAAACTGCATGGGTCTCTGATTTGGTTTGCAGCATTTAAAAACCATTACTCGGTGTTTGTGGTGCCTAAAGTGTTGGACCTGTTTCGGGAGGAATTGAAATCGTTTGAAACCTCCAAATCAACCATCCAGTTTCCGTTGGATTACCCGGTACAGGTGGATTTGATCAGGCGTATGGCCCAATGTGGGGCAAAAATGAACAAGGAAGCGGCCAAATTGAAGGTAAAACCGAAGAAGAAATAATCTGATCGATGCGGCTACCTGCTTTTTGTCTTTTACTCGTTTTTTTAGCGCCATTTTATGCTTGTAACCGGTCAAATCCCAATGGGGAATGGTCGGAATACCTCGGTGGGCCGGATCGCAACCATTACACGACCCTTTCGCAAATTAGCCCTGAAAATGTTGCGCAATTAAAGGTCGCCTGGACTTATTCCATGCCGGATTCGGGCCAAATTCAAACCAATCCGATCATTGTAGACGGTATTTTATACGGAATCACCCCCAGTGTACAGGTTTTTGCCCTGGATGCTGCTACAGGCCGGGAACTTTGGCGCTTCGGCGATCCGCTGAAAACCTGGCACAGCACAGGTCGCGGGGTGGTTTACTGGACTGATGGCAAGGAAAAACGCATTTTACATACCATTGGTCCGCGTTTGTATGCTTTGGATGCTTTGACCGGACAATTGATTTCCAGTTTTGGCGACCACGGTTCCATTGATTTACATAACGGCCTACTGGAACAGGCAAAAGACAAGTTTATCATTTCCAATACGCCCGGAACTTTATACAAAGACCTGATTATCATGCCATTGCGTCTTTCGGAAGGCAGTGACGCTGCGCCGGGCGATATTCGGGCATTTAATGTGCGCACGGGCCAATTGGCCTGGACTTTTCACACCATTCCTTATCCGGGCGAGCGCGGTTACGAAACCTTTCCGCCCGATGCTTACCAAAATACGTATGTGGGTGGGGCCAACAATTGGGCGGGTATGGCAGTCGATCGCGCGCGTGGTATCGTGTATGTACCCACTGGCTCGGCGGCTTACGACTTTTACGGCGGTCAACGGAAGGGGCGCAACCTATATTCGGATTGCCTGCTTGCCTTGAATGCCGAAACAGGCGCTTTAATTTGGTATTATCAATTTGTAAAACACGATATTTGGGACCGGGATATACCCGCGCCGCCAAATTTAGTAACCCTGCATCGTTTTGGTCGCACCATTGATGCCGTTGCGCAGGTGACCAAACAAGGGTATGTGTTTGTTTTTGACCGTGAAACAGGGGAATCCTTGTTTCCATTGTCGGAAATACCTGTGCCAGCCTCCACCCTTGCCGGAGAGGTGGCCTGGGAAACACAGGTAGTGCCCGATCAACCAGCGCCGTTTGCCCGGCAGGTTACCGCGCTCCAGGAAACAGACATTCCAACTTATATTGCAGATCGGGATGCCGTGGTCGCCAAGTTTAAAAGTTATAAAAAGGAGCTTTTTGCGCCTCCCAGCAAAGAAGGGACGCTGCTTTTTCCCGGATATGATGGCGGCGCAGAATGGGGCGGTGCAGCAGTAGACCCCAAAACCGGCGTGTTGTACGTGAATGCCAATGAAATGGCCTGGATCCTGCAAATGGTGGATGAACCCAAAACCAATGCACTGTCCAAACTCAGTCCGGGCGAGCAATTGTACACCCTTAAATGCGCG
>CAIVGO010000447.1 GCA_903905445.1 uncultured Bacteroidota bacterium | reverse complement strand
TGGTGAATAGAGACTAATGGCGGTAAAACAGGAGATTCCAATTGCGTGTTTGGAGTTTAAGTAAATACCTAAATTCGCATTAGCGCCAGAAATCGGTTGCTCGTTAAATTCAAGGGATGCGTCCAGGTAAAACGGGTATTTCACGTGCTTTGTATTTTCATTTTTCGAAACATGCATGGTGTCTTTTGGCACCGAAATCACTTGCGCCTGCGCCTGAAAATGCGTCAATAAGAAAAGCAACACAAGCAATGCAGCACCAAAATATGCGCTGGATGGAAATTTTGAAGATGTTTTCATTGGGAAGAGGAGGTTTTTTTCGATTGATGCATAGGCAGCGTGAGCCCAAAACCACAAGTGAAATGGGGAAATTTAAAAGAATGGGTGCCAATGTCACCGGAATCGATTACATAATTTGTTTTAAAGTTGCCAGTAGTGCCCAAGGCGGCATAGAAGTTGAAGCACCAAACACGGACTCCAGCCGTTATACGGCCATAATAGGGCTGAGAATGTTTTAAATCCAATTGCTGTGACACGACGATGATGCCCTCTGCTGTCCACGAATAGTGTATTACTTTTCCTGCTTCTAACTTATAGTACAATAAATCATCCTTCACAGAGTGTTTAAATCTTACATTGTAGCTATATTGTAAACCTAAGCAAGTCATGCCGTGCTGATCCCCAGTTGAAAGAGGGCCTCCAGCAAAAATTGATAATCCAATAGCGTGTTTGTGGTTCAAATAAACACCCGCATTGGCATTTACCCCGAGCCAGAGAAGATAAAAATTTTCAAGCGATGCATCAAGGTATATCGGGTAATGAACGTATGTTGCTTTTTCTTTTTTGAGAACAATTACTGAATCCTCTGGTGCAGAGGAGACTTGGCCCTGCACCTGAAAATGCGTCAATAATAAAAGTAGTACAAGCAATTCTGCACCTAAATAAGCGCTGGATGGAAATTTGGAAGGTGTGCTCATTTGGAAGCGGAGGTTTTTTTCGATTTGTGCATGGGCAGCGTTAGCCCGCCACCAAAAGTGAAATGGGTAAAATTGTAGGAATTGGTACCAGTGTAACCTGTTTCAAGTACATAATTTGTTTTCAAGTTGCCTGTACTCCCCAAGGCGACATAGACATTGAAATACTCAATTCGGAGTCCTGCCGTTACACGGGCATAATAGGGCTGAGAATGTTTTAAATCAAATTGCTGTGACACAACGCTGATGGCATCCGCTGTCCACAAATAGTGTATTACTTTTCCTGCTTCTAACTTATAGTACAATATGTCCTTCAAAGAGTGTTTTAATATAATATTATAGCTATATTGTAAACCCAGACAAGTCATATTGTAAGAATCTCCAAGTGAAGATGGGCCTCCTGTAAAAATTGATACTCCAATGGCGTGTTTGCGATTCAAATAAACACCTGCATTTGCATTTGCTCCGATCCAGAAAGGACCGGTCATTTCAATCGATGCATCAATGTATATTGGGAAATGAACGTATGTTGCTTTTTCTTTTTTGAGAACTAGCACAGAATCCTTTGGCGCAGAAGACACTTGCGCATGTACCTGAAAATGCGTCAATAAGAAAAATACTACAAGCAATGCAGCACCAAAATAAGCGTTGGATGGAAATTTGGAAGGTGTTTTCATTGAGAGAATGAAGTTTAAATCATAGGGATCTTTTAGAAAGATTTGGGCAATGCGACATGGTATAAATGCGTAATACGCATAACGATTTAATGTTTTAAACGGAGTACGAACCAGTCTTTTTTGTAAATTTTCCGGGGAGGCAAGGTGATTCCAATACCAAGTACTGCATGTATGAATTTAAATGTTTGGGTGTTGGGGGTGTAACTATTGTTTGGGTAATTCCAAACCAGGTTGCCTGTTTTTCCTAAAGAAAGGTAAATGTTTAAAAATATTAATCGCATGCCAATCGTCGTATTGACCATGTATGGTTTTGAACGTTTGCTATCGAATTGGGCTTGTATATTACTCATTGTACCGAACTCTATGGCGTGAGCGGGCTTAAATACTGTTCCAATGTCTATTTTGTAATAAAATATTTTTCGCATATTACGATTTTTAAAAGGGGATCCACAATATTGAAGCCCAATAAATTGAATACGCGTTGTTTGATTGACGACTGGTGAATAGAGACTAATGGCGGTAAAACAGGAGATTCCAATTGCGTGTTTGGAGTTTAAGTAAATACCTAAATTCGCATTAGCGCCAGAAATCGGTTGCTCGTTAAATTCAAGGGATGCGTCCAGGTAAAACGGGTATTT
>CAIVGO010000446.1 GCA_903905445.1 uncultured Bacteroidota bacterium | reverse complement strand
CCAAACGCAGCAACGCCTCTTTCGCAAGACTTGGCAATGATTGCTCCGGGATACGTTCACCCGTAAGCGAAGATTGAATTGTTCTAGCGTAAATGCCATAACCTATTCTTATAATTATTCCCTTTGCTACAAGCGTACGCAATGCACGACCTACTTGGTCATCCCCCCCTAAGTTGCGTAAATCCTTACGTAGAATAATAGGGGATTGCTCAATTGCGATACGGGCGCTTACTTTTTGCGCTATTGTATTGGCCTTAATCATAATTTTTTGCTTTCTGCGCTTACAAACAAGCACAAATTTTCCTTGCAAATATACGGCATTTGCCGCAACTTTTTAAGCCTCTCCATTTACGAAACGTCCCTGTAACGCAATCTGCTTACCGCCTTGCAAAACGGTTTCCCAAGCTGGGAAAATGGTTTCAAGCGTTGGGTTTTCTGGTAGGTTAATTGAAAAAACATTTCCCCCCCAAATAAAGTACCAAAAGTTTGTGCAACCAAAAAGTTGCACATATATTTGCAACCATATAGTTGCGCAATTAAATTTTGAAATGAAACAAGACTTATTTCATGCGATCGCAGACCCTACCCGCAGGGCTATTTTAACCTTAATCGCCCTGCAGGCATTAACGCCCAATGCAATGGCGGAGAAGTTTGATATGAGCCGGCAAGCCGTATCAAAACACATTAAGGTGTTGCAGGAATGCGAGTTGATAAAACCCGTGCCTGCTGGCAGAGAAATTTACTATCACTTTAATCCGATGAAAATGCAAGAAATTGATCTTTGGATCGCCCAATTCAGGAAAAGTTGGGAAACCCAATTCGATCAGCTTGACCAAGTATTATCCACCATTCAAAAACAGAAAAAATGAAAAACAATTTGAAATTTGATTTTACCGTCGACAAAGCAGCAAAAACGGTACATATAACCAGGGCGTTTGATGCGGAACTTTCATTGGTATGGGATGCTTTTACGAAGCAAGAGTTACTTGATCAATGGACAGCGCCTGCACCCTGGGTAGCCAGAACGAAATATATGCATTTTGAGGTAGGCGGAAAAAGGTTTTATGCCATGGTAGGCCCGGATGGACAGGAGCGCTGGTCTATTCAGGAATATACTTCCATCAGTCCAAAAACCCATTATAAAATGTTGAATGCTTTTGCGGATAAAGATGAAAACCCTGAATTGCCGGGATCGGAATGGGATTATCGTTTTAGTGAGGAAAATGGTATGACAACTGTACAGATTACTATTTTTAATGAATCTTCGGAGCGTATGGAGCGGATGTTGGTGATGGGTTTCCAGCAAGGATTTACAGTAACCTTGAGTGCCCTGGAACAATTATTGGCAAGCTTATCGCAAAAATGATGCGCAAAATTGAGCCCTGCACTTGGCTAGATCCTTCGCCTTTTTACTTCCCCCTTGATCATTTTTAAATGGTTAAGATTCCAATGGGGGAAGTAAAAAGACTCAGGATGACAGCTCACGTTGATTTGAAAACTGGAGGTTTGGTTTATCTAATAATAACGAAACCCTCAACCATTCCCTCAATACCTGTAATGCTCTGTGTTTACCCTTGAAACTTTGCGCCTCCAGTTAAATCGTATGTTTACCGCCGCACCTCACGCATCCGAGCTGCCCAAAACGCCGGAAAAGAACGCTTGGGCTGCCGACACAAATACACCATCGTCCCATATTCCCGCGCCAGGGTATCGGTAATGCCGCCCATCGGCTGAATATCCTGAAACAGGTCTTTTACATCGTCGCCCAATTCATCGTTGATGTATATAAAGGTGTTGACATGCGGTGCCAGGGTATCGGGTGCCCACAAGCGGTATGAATCCGAAAAGCTGACGACTTCAGGATGGGGTTTGTGGCAATAATGGTCGATTGTACCCGCTTGTCCGTAGTTTTCGCCATAAATGATGCAGTTGTTGGGATCGCCTGCCTGCGCGAGCGCGCGATCGGCTGCGGCGGCGAGTTCGGTCCAGCCCAGCATATCCGCGTAATCCTGGGGTAAAGCGTGCAGTTTTCCGCCT
>CAIVGO010000445.1 GCA_903905445.1 uncultured Bacteroidota bacterium | reverse complement strand
GGAACCGGGCTATTTGCAACACCTGCTGGGCGGTATCAAATACGCAATCCGCAAAAAACGCCTGAATTATGCAGATTGTCGCACTGCCGCGCTGCCCGATCCGACCCGCTTTGTAAAAACGGTGCTGGCCGACAACCTGACTGAACCCATGGAGTTCGAAATGCTGCCCGATGGCAAAATTATCCTCATTGAGCGGCGCGGGGCGATTAAAATATTTGACCCAAGCACGGGTTTGATCAATATTGTACACAAATTGCCCGTGCATTCGGAAGAAGAAGATGGGCTGTTGGGCCTGGCACTCGACCCGAATTATGCACAAAATCACTGGATTTACCTGTATTACTCACCCGTGGGCGAAGAATCGGCCAATTATTTGTCGCGGTTTTCTTTTGTGGCCGATACGCTCGACCGCGCTTCCGAAAAACTGCTGCTCAAAGTGGCGGTACAGCGGGTAGAATGTTGCCATGCCGCCGGTTGCATTGAATTTGACGAAAAAGGCGATTTGTACCTGTCTACGGGCGACAATACCAACCCTTTTGCCTCGGAAGGGTACGCGCCCATCGATGAGCGGCCCGGACGCAGCGCCTGGGATGCCCAAAAATCGTCGGGCAACACCATGGATTTGCGCGGAAAAATCCTGCGCATCCACCCGCAGCCCGATGGGACCTACACTTGTCCGCCAGGCAATTTGTTTCCCGATCCTACCGTGGGCCGACCTGAAATATACGTGATGGGTTGTCGCAATCCGTTTCGTATTTCGATCGATTCGCGGCGCAATCTGCTGTTTTGGGGCGAAGTAGGGCCCGATGCGGGCGATCCCGACACCACCCGCGGTCCGGCAGGGCACGATGAAGTGAACCGGGCGAAGGCCGCCGGATTTTTTGGCTGGCCGTATTTTGTGGGCAACAACAAGCCGTATCGGGCGCGCAATTTTACCACAGGCGCTTACAGCGACTGGTTTGACCCGGCCCATCCGCACAATTACTCGCCGAACAACACGGGTGCCCGCGATTTGCCCCCGGCGCAACCGGCTTTTATCTGGTATCCCTATGGCAATTCTGCGGAATTTCCGCTTTCGGGCAATGGCGGGCGCAATGCGATGGCCGGACCCGTTTATTACCGCGATATGTACCCGGAAAACACCCGTTTACCCGATTATTACGACGGAAAACTGATTACCTACGACT
Source organism: uncultured Bacteroidota bacterium (assembly GCA_903905445.1). Lineage (GTDB taxonomy): Bacteria > Bacteroidota > Bacteroidia > Chitinophagales > Saprospiraceae > M3007. Next base: position 1,379 of record CAIVGO010000445.1, on the reverse strand, counting down.
GGATGCGCAACTGGATGATGGCGGTCACGCTCGATTCGCTGGGCAATTTCAGCCGCATGGAACCTTTTGGCGACAGTATCCGCCTGAGCCGGCCGATGGATATGTTTTTGGATAAAAACGGCAGTTTGTGGGTGCTGGAATATGGCACCCAATGGTTTGCGTCTAATCCAGATGCGCGTTTGAGCCGGATTGATTATGTGCGGGGTAACCGTCCTCCGCTGCCGGTATTGGCCGTGGAAGAACCAGCAGGGGCTGCGCCTTTTGAGGTGGTGTTTTGCGCCGAAAAAACCATTGATTACGACGGCGGCAATCTTTCCTTTAGCCTGGATTTTGGCGATGGGAGTCCTGCTGTGACGTTTCAGGCAAAAGCGTTGCCGGCAGCACGCGTAAAGCACAAAAAAAGCAGTGCCTGGGCGGGCGTTTCGGCCGAACAAGTGCGGCATTTGCCTGATATTCACGCTGTTAAACATATTTACCAGCAGGCAGGCAAATACGAGGCTGTGCTTTCGGTAACGGATGGACAGGGACTTACCCGTGTAGCGCGCCGCAAAATCGCGGTAGGCAATGCGCCGCCCGTGGTTTATTGGGACCTGGGTGGGAAAAACAAGAGTTTTTACAAACCCGGTGACACCTTACAATACCGGGTGGTGGTAGAAGATGCGGAAGATGGCAGTTTGCAAAAAGGGCAAATCGCGGCGCAATCAGTGGCAACTTCCATTGATTATTTGGAAACCGGATTTGACATTACCTCCATTGCGCAGGGGCATCAGGCGGCTAAAAGTGCGGCAGAATACGCCCGTGGTAAGCTTTTAATTGATCGTTCGGATTGTAAAACCTGCCATGCGGTGGATCGGAAAGTGAACGGACCGGCCTTTCAGGACATTGCCGCGCGCTACCGGAACAATGAATTTGCGGTGCGGGATTTATCGAACAAAATCATTAAAGGCGGCGCGGGTGTTTGGGGGCAAACGGTGATGAGCGCCCATCCGCAATTGTCGATAGAAGATGCAGGGGAAATGGTGCGCTGGATTTTGACCCTGGGTGATCCGCCGAAAGTAAAGCAGGGCGTTTCGATTGCTGGCAATTATGTGTTGCAAATACCGCCGGGCACTGATAAAAATAAAAAACCAGCCCCGGGGACCTTTTTATTACAAACCAGTTACCGCGATCGGGGTAGTAGCAGCCAGGCGGCCCTCGAAAACAGCGCGGCGATTGCGTTGCGTCCGGCATTCCAGCAAGCAGAAAATGCGGATAGTGTGTCGCGTGATGTGCGCACGTATCGGCCTTTCAATGGCGACACCGTGGTGCTGAATGAGTTTAAGCACCAGAGTTTTTTTATGTTTAAGCACTGTGATTTGAACCGCATTCATACCGTTTCG
>CAIVGO010000444.1 GCA_903905445.1 uncultured Bacteroidota bacterium | reverse complement strand
GCCCCTTTTGTAATTCCGACCTATTTGCCTACCAGTCCAATGGGGGGCAGTCCGAAAATAGCCATCAACACCAACAACGGCGCCATCACGGGTACCCCCAACCAACTGGGACAATATGTGGTGGCGGTGTGTGTAAAAGAATTTAGAAATGGCGTGTTGTTGTCTACCAGTCAGCGCGAATTCCAATTCAATGTAGCCGATTGCAGTCCCTCGGTTTTGGCGATTATTGATACAGCGGTGTTGTCAAAAGGCGTGTATGAAATCAATTCCTGTGGCAGTTTGTCGGTCAATTTGTTTAATAAAAGTTACCAGCGCTCCAACATCACCAAGTTTATCTGGGATTTTCAGTCGAACGGGTTTTCCTTTAAAGATTCGATCAATTGGGATGTGGTGACCATCACGTTTCCGGATACTGGGCGGTATGAAGGTCGTTTATTGCTCAACCCGGGAGAGGAGTGCGGCGATACAGCCAAATTAAGGGTGAATATTTACCCGCCGATTTATGCCGATTTTTTGTACGATTATGATACTTGTGTAGCGGGTCCCATCAATTTTCGCGATTCTTCCAGTGGTATTGGCATTATTGAAAGTTGGAATTGGGATTTTGGCGAGCCAGGCGGCACGTCGACCGAACTCAATCCGGTGTATCAATATCAGACGCCCGGCACGCGCCCGGTTTCCCTCACGGTAACGGATCGAAACAATTGCAGGGACACCAAAACAGTGCCCATTGGTTGGTATCCGGCCCCACCTTATATCATTTTGCAGCCCGATAGTTACCTGGGATGCATTCCTGGAACAATTACGTTTAATAATTTATCCACCCCCATTGATTCCACCTACCATATTGTATGGGATTTTGGCGATGGAAACGGGGTAGAAAACGTGATTAGTCCAGCGCACACCTATAATGTTCAGGGTATATATGATGTGAGTGTTTCCATCACTTCGCCCATTGGCTGTTCTATTGATACAGTATTTAAACGTTTAATTCGGGTGCAACCATCGCCCATCGCTGCGTTCACCTGCGATCCGGATACTTTGTTGACCAACCTCAATAACGTTGTCCAATTCACAGACCAGTCGATCGATGCCAACCGCTGGAACTGGACTTTTGGCAATTTGGGCAGCACGACCCAACAAAATCCGTTGTTTACCTTTCAGGATACCGGCATATTTAAAGTGCGCTTGGTCGTCACCCACCCGGAAGGATGCAAGGACTCTATTTCAAAAATACTCGATATTCGGCCAGAAATACGCTGGTTTATGCCCAATGCTTTCACGCCGAATAATGATGGTAAAAACGAGGGCTTTTTAGGGAAAGGCTTTTTACTGGGTGTTACCAATTTTAGCATGACCATTTGGAACCGCTGGGGAGAACAGGTTTTTGAAACCAACGACCCCGAGGAAGCCTGGAATGGCCGCATACGCAATACCGGCGCCATGTCGCCCGCTGGCGTGTACGTGTACCTGGTTACCTTCAATGGGCCCCGCGGAGAGCCTAATGTGTTTAAAGGGTATGCAACTTTGGTCAAATAGCACCTTACCTTAACAGCGTGACATTGCCTTTTCGAATCGATTCTTGTCCATTGATGCAACGCACTTTGAGGTAATAACCGTATGTTTCTACGGGTTGTGGCTTGCCTTTATAGGTTCCATCCCATTGATCGTCGAGTGAAAAGGCTTCAAACATTTTTTCACCCCAACGATTGTAAATTACCCAGTAAACCTCGGTTACAATTTTACTTTCCAGCTTTAGAAAATCGTTTTCAGCATCGCCATTGGGGGTAAAAGCAGACGGGAAAAACACAAAAGGAGGCTCACAAAACGGGGTAATTACGGGTACCAACACACTGCCTTGCACCAAACAACCCGTTGATAAGGAGAGCATTACGGTGTACAATGTTGTGTCTTGGGGGTATCCAATCGGGTTGAATACCATGGAATTCGAGAGCCCCGCCGACGGCATCCATTTATATTGATACGTGCTGGCATCGGGCGCGATCACGAACAGTTGAACCGGATCACCGGCATATACGGCAGGTGGGACGGCCAAAACAGACAAACTACTGGGGTCGATCACTTTTACTTTAATCGACTTTTCCAGTACGCAAGGGCCATTTCCAGATACGGTTACATTATAGGTGGTGGTGGCATTGGGCGTTGCCAGGGGATTGTAACTCGTATCTGTCGATAAAAAATCGGAAGGTGTCCAGGCATACTGAAAGGCCGGATCGGCATCTGGAAATAATCGGATGGAATCGCCCAGGCAAATCAATACACTGTCTTGTAAAAAATTGATGGGAGGAAAGGGAGCCGCAAAAGGAAATTCTCTGGTGGCTACACAACCATTGCCCGAGGTCGCCTCGAGGGTAAGGGCATAATCGCCATAATCATCCACCAAAAACTGCGGATTTTGCAAATTGCTCTTGTACACAGCGCCATCTGGTCCAACCAGGGTCCATTTCCAACTGTCAATACCGAACATGGGATCTGTACTTTGGTCTTGAACGGCCACTAAAATACCATTTTCGTCACAATCTGGAAAAGTAAGGTCCAGGTTGGCGCTCGCATACGTGCGTGTGACGTGGATGGTTTGTATCACCGTATCCGTACAGGGTTTGCCAGGCTGAGCCACCAACATCACCGTGTACCAACCCGTGTCGGGATACATATGTTGCGGGGCGTATAGCATGGAAACCTGGTTGGTATCGCCCAGTAAATCAAAATACCACTTGAATTCACTTGCCGAAAAACTCTCATTTTTAAACCGCAGTGAAAGGGTGTCACACAGTGCTTCCGGGGCAAAAAATGCAGCCAATGGTTTGCCACAGTCGGCTACATTGTATTGAAAATCGCGGCGGGTTGTGGAGATCAATTGGTTTTCCCGGTATTCATCAACACATACGCCTACCACAAAATTGCCGATAATATTGGGCACGCCGGTTAAAAAGCCGGTTTGTGGCTGGATGGTCAGGGGTTGTCCCCCCAACATATTTTGCAAATTATAAGGATTTAACCAGGAAACAGGCGGGTATGGCCCGGCAAAAGGCGGTTGGGGCACCGGAAAATCGGGATTGGCGCCTGTGAGTGGCGTACATAATCGGTACACCAGCGAATCGCCATCTGCATCCGAGGCGCTGTGGTCAAAATCGATGGGCTCATTGACGCAAATGGCCACGGGCGGCCAATAATTGAACACTGCTCCGGCATTACAATCCTCCAGGGCCGATTCGGAAACGTCGACGGTAAAGGAAGCGCCTGTATCGAGTGGCTCGATGATATTGCGAATCAGGTTATTTCTGCAACAACGTTGATATACAATGTGGTAGCCCCCGGCTAAATAAGGTAAATTTACAATTTTTTTATAAACAGAGCGGTGCACACACACGTCTGGCGGTGCAATCAGGCAGGGATTACTGAGTTGAATCGGCAAGGTATCATTGGTCATGCTGTCGAGCGATACCAAAAAAGATTGCCGCCGAATCCAATTGGCATCAAACACCCCGATGGAAGCCGGATTGTCGAACCACGGCACCCCGGTATAGCAATCGCGGTAAACCGTTAGGGTCAATTCGTACTGGTTGTTCCCCAAACACCGATAGGTTAATTCCCCTCCAACAATATGGGTCGCTTTTAAGCCCGTGGCACCGCAGAGGCAAAAAAGGATCGCAAAAACAAGCCGTTGAAACATACAGGATTATGATTTTTATGGTAAGGTAAAATAAACCGTGCGAAGTTCTGTAAAAAACCGCGATCCGTTTATCAACGTAAATGATTAACATTGTCTAATATATGCTGCCTGTGCATTTTTATTCGTTTGTTTCAACCTAAATCCGTTTCTCGTTGTTTCTCACAAAAATCATCCGATGCGCTACCTATTTTTGTATTGCCTGTTGTGCTGTTGTTACATTTCCTGCCGACCTGCCGACGAAATCGTCCCTACGCCCACCACCCCACCGGTTACCACCAACCCGGATACCACTGAAAAAATTGATATCCTGGCCCTGGGAGATTCGTACACCAAAGGCGAATCGGTGCCGACTGCACAAAATTTTCCCAACCAATTGAAAACGCAATTGTATGCGGATGGATATAAGGTAACTGGATTAAAAATCATTGCGCAAACGGGTTGGCGAACCGATCAATTGCAAAATGCCATTCAAAATCAAAATCCGGAAATTAAAGACAGCACTTTTAGCATTGTAACACTTTGTATTGGGGTAAACAACCAGTACCAGGGTGGCAACCCGGAAACATACCGTACCGAATTTGAACAATTGCTCAATACAGCCCTCACGCGGGCGGGCGGGCGCCGCGAACGGGTGTTTGTGGTATCCATTCCCGACTATGCTTATACGCCATTTGGACAGGGAAATGCTACAATTTCGCAACAAATAGATCAGTTTAACACCATTAACCAATCTATAACGCTGCAATATGGTATTGCTTATGTTAATATTACCGATATTTCGCGGCAGGGATTGCAAACACCGGGTTTGGTGGCATCGGACGGACTACATCCATCGGCCAGCCAATACACGGCATGGGTTAGCAAACTTTTACCTTATGTAAAAACCGCGTTGAAGAAGTAGTGACATTGCCTGTTTTTGTCATTAATACCCGTTTTTCAAGGTTTTTACCTTAGTTCACAGAAGATTACTTAAATTTGAAAAATTTTTTGAAAAAAACTTGGAACAGGGCAACCTTCTACGCACATCGGACGCCAATAGAAGCGACAACAACCTCATGCAACAATTGAATGACCAGGATTTGGTTCGGGGTGTACTGCAAGGAAGTCAGCCGCACCAGAGCGCGCTGTATCAACAATACAGCACACCGATGTTTCGGGTCGTTTTGCGTTTCGCAAAAGATCGCTCGGAAGCGGAAGACATGTTGCAAGACGGTTTTATCCGGGTGTTTCGCGATTTGGCACAATTTAGAGGCGATGGCGCTTTGGGCGGATGGATTCGCAGGATCATGGTCAATACCGCGTTGAGTCATTTGCGCAAGCAACGGGATTTTATTCGGGATACCGCGGATTTTACGCCCTTTGAAAACAAGTTTCGCACCGAGGAGGATTTTGCCTCCAAAATGGATGCCGAATCGCTGCTTAAATTGCTCCAAAAATTGCCCCCCGGATACCGCGCTGTGTTTAATCTGTATGCCGTTGAAGGTTTTAGCCACGAAGAAATCGCAGAGCAACTGGGCATTACGATTGGTACCAGCAAAAGTCAGTTGTTCAAAGCCCGAGAGTTCTTGAAAAAGATCATCGACAAGTCTTATATCACCTAAAAAAACCATTTAATCTCCAAAACCAATCCACTTACTAGCATTTTTTAACAATGACAGAACCGAATTCCTATAATTCAATTGATGCGCTCTTCAAAAAAGCGTTTGACGGCTTGCCTGAAACGCCCTCGTCCGAAGGCTGGGATACCCCTTCCAACAAAGTTTGGGAGCATGTCCAGACGCGCATCGAAGCCCCACGCAATGGTTGGAGCGCTCAAACGCTCGGCATGATTGCCGCTTTTGCAGTGGTGCTTTCTATAGCGCTGTATTTGGTTCTGTTTTCCAATAAATCTACTCCAACGCCTGTAGTTGCCGATCCAAATGCGCCTGGTATGGTGGTTGAAACACCCACACATCAGGAAGTGGCCCCTGCCGTGATCAATAGCCCGGTAACTGCACCTGTTGAATCCAAGACGCCAAATACTGCAACCAAAAACAAGGGTGTTCAATCCAAAGCCCCCACGAAGACGGTAAATACGGCAACACCAACGTTAGATAACCAAACCGAGCAGTCTGCCATAGGACGCAGGGTAGCGCCCCGCCCTGGTGCGGCTTTACCGCTTCCAGGCAGCAAACCAGCCTCCCCCAACACAACGGTAGCACGGAAACAACAAAGCTGGCAATCGCCACTCCCCTACCTTCCCATTCAACGCAACAAACCGCAGGTGCCGAATATTCCCGCTTCCCTGCGCCTGCAAAAGCAATAACATACATCGAACTCACTTTTTAGCAGAAGTATTTTCAATTCAGGGCTGTCCGGTAATCGGTACAGCCTTTCTTTTTGTATTTGCAATCTTTGTTTTATACCACTAAAGCGCGGCGGGGATTGAGCGTGGGAAGAACGAAGTTCATGCTCAGCGGTGGAGCATCGAGCGCGTGAATACCATGACCAGCGGTAAACACCACAACGAGGAAGGATTTGTGGTAGCGTGTAAATTCTATTGACGGGGTGACTGAAAAAGTCGCCCCGTCAAAGAATTTACGCATTTACAAGGGATTTGAGGAGGCTGTAGCGGTTGTGCGTGATTTGGGCAGCCTCGGCACCTTTTGTTCGTTTTATTGAAATTTTGCCAGATTTTCGTGCTAATATAAAAATCCCGAATTTCGGTTTTCACCAAAATTCGGGATGACTCATGATAATAATCGTGCAGTTTCCTGCGATGCTTAAATTATTTCGAAATCACCAATTTACGCACACCGGTTTCGCCCGCCGTGCTAAAACGTACGGTGTACATACCTTGTGGTAATGCCGTGCAATCCAATTGGATATTGGTCTGGTTGTCTGAAATTTCGCGCAATAAGATACGACCTGTTTGATCGATCACGCTAATTTCCATGTTGCCTTCCAGCGGTGTTGCAAACAAAATCCGGGTGATACCACTGGTAGGATTTGGCTGCATGCGCACCCCACTCAACCATACCGGTTCTTTTGCAGCAGAAGTGTTGAATACCTCTACTTTACCCGCTTCATAGCTACAACCGCGTTCATCTTTTACCGTAAGGGTGTAAATGCCCGCCTGCAAACCGCTCAGGTTTTGGGTCGTCGCAATTTCCACTCCGTTTAAGGTCCAAGAGAAGGTCAAAGGCAGGACACCGCCCAACACGCCCATGGTGATAGACCCTACGCCTTGATTGCCGAGGTCGTTCACTACGACCGGTGCTTCAAACAGTACAGGTTCGGTAATTATTACCTCAAAACTGCAAGTTCCGGTATTACCCGAACCGTCGGTGAAGGAGTAAACTTCGGTGGTAACACCAACCGGGAATTCAGAACCGCTTGGCAAACCAGCCTCCAGTTTCCATTGACCACCAGCCGCCAACAGGCAATTGTCGATGGCAACCGGTGCGTTGTAAGCCACAATATTGTCGTAAGCACAACGGGTGATGCTATTTGGGCAAGTCAGTACGGGTGCAGTGTTGTCTACTACCGTTACTGTTGCGGTGGAAGTAGTAGAAAGACCAGCGGCATCTTTTACCTCAACTGTTACAGTATGTGTGCCCAATTGATCGCAATCAAAAGCAGCAGGGATAATGGTCGTGGTTACAATGTTGCAATTGTCGGTCGCAATGCCTGAAAGTGACGCCAAACTCAAGGTTACGATGCCATTTGCGTTCAAAGGCAAGGTTGCATTTTGAATAGAAAGGCTTGGAGCCTCGTTATCGGTTGCAACAATGGTCACACTTGAACTGGTTTGGCAGTTGTTGGCATCCTGCACTGTCACAGCATAGGTACCAGGCACCAGATTTTGAACCTGGGCACCCGAAGCGCCATTGCTCCAGTTAAAGGTGTAAGGCTCTGTTCCACCACCAATGCTGGCATTGGCCAAGCCGGTTGCTTCACCCACACAAATTGGATTTTGCGTCGTAAATAAGAGGGCAGAGAACGGAAGTGGTTCGCTTACGCTTGCACTGGTCGCTACCTCGCAGCCATTAGCATCGGTTACAGTAGCCAGGTAGGTGCCTGCAGCCAGGTTATTCAGGCTTGCGGTGGTGCTACCATTGCTCCACAGGTAAGTATAGGGTGCCGTACCATTGTTGAGTACCAACGAAACGCTACCATTGGATGATCCTGCACAAGCCACATTCAGTACCACCGATTGCGCGCTTACTGCACAGGCAAATTCATTCACATTAACCAATTGTTGATTGGTACAGCCATTTCCATCGGTCACTACTACGGTGTAAGTACCTGGTGTCAAGGCAGTAATACCTTGGGTTGTTGCACCAGTATTCCACAAATAGGTAAAGGGTGCTGCACCACCTACCGGATTCGCAGTTGCGGTACCATTGTTGGCGCCTGCAGCCGTTTCTGAAGTTGCGGTAGCATTTGCAGATAAGGCAACGGGTTCAGCAACGGTCGTATTCAGGGTCGCTGGACAATTGTTACCATCCACCACATTGACGGTGTAGGTGCCCGGAGCGAGGTTTGATACGGTCGCAGAGGTTGCGCCATTGCTCCACAAATATGTAATTGGATTGGCAGCGCCGCTCAAGTTTACATTAGCGGTACCGTTGTTTGCACCGAAGCAACTCACATTTACCGTAGTAATGGTTGCTGCAAGGGTACAGTTGAAGCTATTTACCGATACACTTTGTACGCTGGTACATCCATTCAGATCGGTAACCGTGACCGTGTACGTACCTGGTGCAAGATCAGCGATCGATTGGGTTGTTGCGGTGGTACTCCATATATAGGTGTAGGTAGCAGTTCCACCAATAGGTGCTGCAGTAGCGGTGCCATCGTTCACGCCGTTGGCCGATTGCGGTGTGGCAGCGGCATTGGCATTCAAAATTTCTGGCTGGGAAATAATTGCACTGCTGGCAGCTGTACAACCTTCGCCATCGGTAACCACCACCTGGTAGGTACCTGCAGCGAGGTTTGCCACGGCAGCAGTTGTTGCGCCATTGCTCCAAAGATAGTTGTAGGTACCATTGCCGCCTACAGAGGCAGCCGTAGCAGTACCATTGCTTGCGCCGTTGCAAGCTACGTTGGTTTGGGCCGAAATACTGGCCGCAACTGCCTGATTTTGATTTACATTCGTATTCGCAGTAGCAGTGCAACCGTTGGTGCTGTTGCTAATTTGTAATACATAGTTACCAGCCTGGTTCACCACGGGTGTCAGGGTTGTTGCACCCGAAACGATGTTACCATTGGTGGTACTCCAACTGTAACTGAAATTGCTGCCTTGAGAAGAAGCCGAAGCGTCTAACTGCACTTGAGCTGCGTTGCAATTCAGGTTAGCCGGTGCCGCAATTGCAGTGGCTGGTTGGCTATTGTTGAGGGCAACCGCTGCAGTGGCCGTAGAAGTACAGCCATTTAAAGGATTGGTTACCATCAAATTATAGGTACCTGAGGTATTTACGGACGGGTTCTGAGCACTGGAACTAAAGTTATTTGGACCAGTCCATGCAAAAACAGCATTCGTATCAGGCGAAGTGGCCGCCAAGGTTACTGCGTTGATCACACAAGTAAGGGTACCGCCATTGGCACCTGCACCTGGCGCGCCGTTGTTGGCTGCTACCGAGGATGCAGCGGTTGATGTACATCCAGACACCGAATCGGTTACCACCAGATTGTAAGCACCTGCTACATTCACGACCGGGCTTTGCTGGGTCGAACTGTATCCATTAGGACCTGTCCAGGCAAATCCTGGATTCGCCGCATTGGTTGTTGTGGTTAAGGTTACGGTGGGTGCAATACAAGTTAAGGCCCCACTTGCAGTAGACAATACCGGAGCAGCCGTACCTGTTACCGAGGTTGCGGATGTATTGGTACAACCATTTGTTGTGTTGGTGACTTTCAAGGTATAGGTGCCGGTAGCGTTCACGGTAGGCGTGAGGGTATTTGCGCCCGCGCTGATGTTACCGCCATTGCTGGCTGTCCACAAATAGGTGAAGTTGCTGCCGTTAGAGCCGCTACCCAGCAAGGTTGTGGTATTTTGAATACAGGTGATAGACTGCGCCGGCCCCGCATTGGCGGTTGGTTGCGTCAAGTTGGCGGTAACCGAAGTAGCCGAGTTGGCGCTACAGTTATTTTCTGTATTGGTAACCTTTAAAGAATAAATGCCGCCAGCATTTACGGTAGGCGTCATAGTGGTTGCGCCACTTACAATGTTACCACCGTTGGAGGCGGTCCACAAATAGGTATAATTGGCTCCATTGCTCGACCCTGTACCATTCAATTGAATGCTTGGTAATGCACAATTAATCGCAGGCGGTGCTGCAATAATGGATTGCGGAAGGATCGCAGGGGCCACCGTAAATACACCTGTTTTGGTACAGGCACTGTTATCGGTTATTGTAACGGTGTAATTGCCAGGAACCAACCCATTTAAGGTGGGCTCATTGATCCCATTGCTCCAGTTATAACTGTAGTTACCCCAACCACCCGCTGCTTCAACTGTCAGCGAAGCGAAATTGCCATTACAACCCATCGGCGTAGATTCTACTAAACCAACAGAAAGTCCGGCAGGGGGGCCTTCTACGGTAACTGGCCCCACCACCATGGTTGCGCCATTGGAAGTTGTCACAGTACACGTGTAGTCATTCGCAACGAGGTTTGCTATATTTTTTGTGGTGGCATTGTTCGACCATAAATAGGTGTAAGGCGGTATACCGCCCGTTACGGTAATATCAATTGAACCGGATGGTGTGCCAAAACAACGCACATTATTTACATTGTTTACGGTGCTTTCTAAAGGTGGTGGCGCACAAAATTGCGCGCGTTTAGCCCACAAATTGGCCGCATTCAACTGGCCCGTTTCGTACACTTTTTTGTCCAAGGGACAAATCATGTAAATCGTTGGGTAATAATTGATGTTGTACAGGTTATTGAAG
>CAIVGO010000443.1 GCA_903905445.1 uncultured Bacteroidota bacterium | reverse complement strand
TTTGTTAAAACGTACAAAACCATCGGCTACCCGCATATTGGTGTACAAATATTCGGCACCCAACAAAATATAAGTGCCCGCACCTGAATCATAGCGAAGTGCAAGACCGCCTCGAAATAAGGGCTGAAAGCCGCGATCCGTTTTGATGCCATTTACGCCTACCGGAAGCTGTCCGCCATTATCCGTCGGCCATTCAATGGTTCGTGTCGCCGTTTCTTTGTTGAAAATATAAACGGCCCCAACACCCAATTGGGCTTCAAGCCCTAACCTGCAACCCAATTGCTGCACACTGTGCAACCCAATCGAAGCAATTGCAATGTTGGATATGCTGGTATTGTTATTTCCTGTACGCGCCGAAAGCGAATCGCCGTAAAAATTATTGGGAACCTCGCTGTAAAAGCCATATTCCGTATAGCCACCACCCACGGTTGCATTCCAGCCCAGGCGCGAACAAAAATTATTCAAATAAGTAAACTCCAACAAACCACCATTAAAGTTAGTTGGACGCAACGTCATAGATGAAGGCGGTGCCGTAATAATCGAGAAATGCGCATTTTTACTAAGCATCGGTCCAACCTGGATCCTGATCTCAGAGCGTTTGTTGGTTTGGGCCGCTGCGACACCAAGCGAGCCTAAACAAACGAGTACAAGAATTGGTCGTATATACATGTGCGTATGAATGAAACTGAGTGATGCTGATCTCAATCCAACATTGCTCGGAAAGATAAGCAAAAAAAATGATAATTTTTTAAATTGCGCCGCAAGAAATGCATGCAGGCTTGATATTGTCCAAAAAACATGCCGTTTGGCAATAATGTTTAGCCCTGCGCCAATTAATAATCAGCATCCGACCTCAAATTGCGGTCAATACTTCTTTCCACCAGGCTTCCGACGGGGGCGGGGCTGATAGTAACAAAGGCGTTTGCCGAACCGGATGGGTAATGGCCATCTGCCAGCAATGCAAGCCAATAGAGGCATCTGGCAAGGCCTGGGGGGCACCATATTTCAAATCACCCAACAACACACAGTTGATCGCCGCAAGTTGTACCCGTATCTGGTGCGGTCTGCCGGTTTCTGGAAATACTTTTAATAAATAATGCGCACCCAATCGTTTCACCAATTCAAAACGGGTGATGCTTTCTTTGGCGTCTTTTACAGGCTTATCGTACGCTTTGACCACATTCCTTGCAGCATCTTTCAACAAAAAATGCCGCAAAATACCGTGGGGCTGGCCAGGCGAATGTAAGCACAAGGCCAAATATGTTTTTTCTACCTCCCGGTCCCGAAACATGGTGGTCAGTCGGCCCAGTGCCTTGTCGGTACGCGCAAACAAAACCGCACCACTTACCGGCCGATCAATGCGATGGGTAGGATGCAAAAAAACAGCACCCGGCTTATCGTATTTTTCCTTCAAATAGGTTTTCCCCCAATCGGTAAGGGTCGGATCGCCCGTTTTATCCCCCTGTACCAACCATCCTGCTGGTTTATTAATCGCCAATAAGTGGTTATCTTCGAATATAATGCTCGGTTCCATCGGTTGCAGGCAGGGTTAAAAATTCCCCACTTCTACGCCGTTAAAATACCCCATCGCCCAAAGCACCAGGATGATTACTCCCACCACAATGCGATAATAACCAAAGGCTTTAAACCCGTGCTTAGTCAGAAACTGAATAAAGGAGCGAATTGCAAGCATTGCTACAAAAAAGGCGATCACATTACCCACCCCCAACAACATGAGTTCGTCGGATGTGAAGGTGCCGCCTTCGTCTTTGATGAAATCATATAAAGATTTCACGGTAGCGGCAAACATGGTAGGAACGGCTAAGAAGAACGAAAATTCAGCGGCAGTGGTCGGCGATAAGCCCTGCGTAAGTCCGCCAATAATGGTCGCTGCAGAGCGACTTACGCCCGGAATCATGGAAATAACCTGAAAAAGACCAATATTCAGGGCTTTCGGCAAGGTTATGTCTTCCACAGAGGTGGAGCGGCGGCTCCGACGTTCGAAATAGTTGTCCAAAAATAAAAACAGAATCCCGCCAACAATGAGCGCTAAGGCTACCACCACAATGTTTTCAAGCAAACTGTCAATAAAACCTTTCAACAACAAGCCAAAAATAGCGGCGGGTAAGAAAGCTACTAAAAGGCGGATGTAAAAGTTGAAATTCTGAACGAATCGACGCCAGTACAACACCAGCACCGAAAGAATGGCCCCAAACTGGATGGCTACCGTGAATACTTTCACAAATGGATCGGCCGCAATGCCCATGATCGAAGAGGCAATGACCATGTGACCTGTAGAAGAAATCGGCAAAAACTCCGTAATTCCTTCAATAATGGCTAGGATTATAGCGTGTAATAAGTTCATTCAGCAGAAGCGTTGTCGGATACAAGTGCCGTTGTTGGTTGCTCATTTTTGAAAATACCTACAATAACCATTACAAAACCCGCCACCATCATGATCGGTGCCAAGGTAATGCGACGGAAACTGTAAATACGTCCGGGCTCCCATTTGTTCGGATCAGGCATGGCGCCACCCGACATGGCAATCAAACCCAGTATAACCAAACCCAGGCCAATTCCCATGTAAATGAAATTTTGGCGTCCAAAAATGAACTCATTTTTACCGGCGGAAAAGATATTTTCTTTTTTCTCTGTCCGACGAACGGGGGCCGGCGCTGCTTTTTTTGCGGTTGGTTGCGCTGCTTGTTGCCGTTGTGGAGTAGGACGTTGTGGTTGCTTTGCCATCTTAACTGGAATAATAAATCCCGATTACGCGGGAGTCTGGTGAACGTTTGGTTCCGATTGCTCGGTAAATGACGCGTTTTATAATTTATAAAACCCTCAAATTTAATATAAATCGTCTACGCGCATGCGCAGAAATTTTTGGACAACAAAATAGGTACTCAACCCTGAAATCAAAATACCCAGCAAGATCAACAACACAAAAATTGCCAGGATGCTGTTGAGGTCTTCGAGCTGCTGCAAATCGGGCATCAATCGGCTTGCGCCCCATTGGGTGCCAAGCAGGGCCGCGATGGCGACCAATGCACTCCACAAGCCATTCATGATACCCCGCACTAGATAGGGCCGACTGATAAATGCCCAGGAAGCGCCCACCAATTCCTGATTTTTGATCAAAAAACGGTTGGAAAACAAGGCCAGGCGGATGGTATTGTGAATCAAGGTAACGGCAGCAAAGATGAGTAAAATTCCAAGCCCAAGTATGATCCATCCCAGGTTTTGGATATTTTTACCCACATTACC
>CAIVGO010000442.1 GCA_903905445.1 uncultured Bacteroidota bacterium | reverse complement strand
TTCTTTGTCATTTTTCATACAAATAATTGATTAAGAGCATTTTAATTTTGCCAATATTTTAATTTTGCTTTCAAATCACCCAATTAAATGCACAGTTCTCGTTTGTACCAGGCATATCAGGCTCTTAGTTTGTCCGAAAAAAAGCAATTTGCCCGTTGGATCGACTCTCCCTTCTTTTGCAGGCAGGAAGCGACGAAGCGTTTGTACCGCTACCTAAGCGCGCATACACCCGTGTACGAGGAGGCTTATGTGGCCGTTTTTGGCACCGAAGGTAGTTTTAAAACCCAAAGTGCTGCCTTGCGCCTGGTGATGAGCGACTTGATGGATCAGGTGGAGCGTTTCCTGGTGTATCAGGAAAAATTCGGCAGCGAACGTACCGATTATTTTATTCTGTTGGCGGCAGCTTACCGGAAAAAAGGACTGGAAAAGCACTTCCGACAAAGTTTGCACCAGGCACGCAGCAAACTGGAGAAACAGGTATTTCGCCATTCGGAGTATTTCGAAACCCAGGCGCAGATCGAATTTGAAGACTATAAAAACATGAGTACCGGGCGGCGTACCGAAAAACTCAATGTGCAGGCGCTTTCCGATCAAAGTGACATTGCCTTTATTGCCGGCAAATTACGGCAGGCCTGTATTGCCATTTCGCATCAAACGGTGTACAAGGCTACGTACGACTATGGGTTGTTGTATCCGATCCTGGAGTATTTGAAAAAAACGCCGCATTTGCTCGAAATCCCCGCAATCGGCCTGTATTATTACTGCTTTTTGTTTTTATCCGATATTGAAAACGAAGGCCCGTTTTTGCAGTTTAAAGTGATTCTGCTTGAAAAAGGTGCGCAATTCCCGGAAGAAGAACAACGTAATCTGTACCTCCTGGCCATCAATTATTGTGTGCGCAAAATCAACCAACTCAAGTCGGCCTATTATAAAGAGACACTCGATTTGTACAAAAGTGCCCTGCAGGGGCATCTGTTGATGGAAAACGGCGTGCTCTCCCATTTTGCCTTCAATAATATTGTGGCGATTGCCCTGCGCATCCATGAAACAGCGTGGGTGCAGACGTTTATCCCGGAATATGCGCCATTTTTGGAGAAAAAATACCGCGATGCCACTTCCCACCTCAACCTGGCGCGGCTGGCGTACGTAAAAAAACAGTACCGCGAAGCCTTGTTACATTTGCAGGAAGCCGATTATAAAGACCTGATAAACAACCTGATCGCAAAAACGCTGATGATGAAGGTGTACTACGAAACGGACGAGATGGAAGCGCTGCATACCCATTTGCAAAGTATGAAAACGTTTATCCGCCGACAATCGGGCATTGGGTACCACCGCAGCAATTACAACAATATTATCCGCTACACCGAGCGCATGATGGACCTGCGCCGGGGGGATAAAAAAGCGGTGCTGGAACTTCGGACCAAAATTGAGGCCGAGCCCGTTTTAACGGAAAAGGAATGGTTTTTAGAGCAGTTAGGTTAAATATTACACGCGCGCATACCCCAAACGCTCCAACATTTCCACCTTATAATAGGTGTCCAAACCGCTCAAAGCTACGGTGCCCGCATACGCCAAATCGAGGTTACCCTGTGCATCGACACAATCATCCGGAATAATCAATTCGATTACTTTTCCGATGATAAGTAAGGTATTATTGGCTTTAATCGCGTATTCTTCTACGTATTCCAGGCCGATGCGGATGTGCGACTCCGCCACGTAAGGCGCAGGCAGGAGTTCGGAATAAACCGGCGTGAGTCCAACGGCATCAAATTCCGAAACCCCGTCCGGATAAGGGGCTGAAGTTTGGTGCGCGGCTTTT
>CAIVGO010000441.1 GCA_903905445.1 uncultured Bacteroidota bacterium | reverse complement strand
TACAGGATATTTTCACGAATAGATCCGCCAAATAAAATTACTTCCTGCGGCACCAATGCGAAATTATGGCGATAAGATTCCAGTTCGTAATCATAAATATTTTGTCCATCAATTTTGATGGTGCCCTCATTCAACAAATGAAACTGCAACAACAATTGCATGATGGTACTTTTTCCGGCGCCACTTTGTCCTACAATGGCCACTTTGGCACCCGATGGAATTTCAAGACTAACGCCTTTCAAAATTTCCATATCGGGGCGGGTTGGATACGAAAAATGTACTTTTTCAAATTGGATATTGCCCGCGAATCGTCCGGCTTTCAGGTTGGTTTGTGGGCGACCATCCACTTCGCTTTTCGAATTCAGGATTTCGCGCACCCGTTCTGTTGCACCAATCGCGCCGACCAATTCGGAGTAAAAATTACCCAATCCAGCGATGGCACCGCCAATAACGGCTGTAAAGGTTACAAATGAAATCAATTGGCCCGCGGTAATTTCGCCGGCTTGTACCATGCGCATACCCGTCCAAATGACGAAAAACAAGGCCCCAAACAACATGGTAATGATGAAAACGGCAAAAATAGCGCGTCCACCAGCGTATTTCATGGATACTGAAATGACCGAATCGTTGGTTTTTTTATACCTTCCTAATTCAAAAGCCTCATTGGTAAAAGCTTTCACCGCATGGATGGTTTGCAGCGTTTCATCGAGGATGGTATTGCTTTCGGCCAAAATTTGCTGGCGCTGTTTGGATAATTTGCGGATATAGCGGCCAAAAATCATAGCGCCCACCACAATCACCGGGAAAGTGGCTAACATGATAAAAGCTAGTTTGGGCGTCTGCCAGGCAAGAAAAATCACGCCGCCCACCAGCAAAATGATTTGACGGAAAAACTCTGCCAGTACAAAATATAAGGTGTTGTATAGTTTTTCCAAATCGTTGGTCAACCTGCTCACCAACTCCCCCACCCTGCTTTTTTCAAAAAACTCAATGGGCAAAGAAATCAGACGCTGGTACAAGGCTTTGCGGATATCTGCCGTGCCTTTTTCACTCACTTCGGCAAACATCATCACCCGCAGATAAGAAACCACCCCCTGAAAACTCAGTACAATGATCAAACCCAGCGCAATTTTGGGCAAACTCAGGTTGGCCATCACCGTTTTACCTTGCGCCACGTCGAGCATCAAGCCCACGGTATAAGGAAAAACCATAAAAATGGTGCTGGACAAAAACAGCAACACCAAGCCAAAAATAAATTTCCAGCGGTAAGGCCGGATGAAGGCAAATATTTTGAGCGCCTCGCGAAAACTCTCGCGCGTCAGTTTCGGACGGGTACTTTCGTTGTTATCTTGTTGCATCTTGCAAAGGTCAACAGCCTAATTGAAAATAAGATCAAAGGCTTGTCAAATTTCTTTTGCAAATGGCAGATTTTGTGGCCAAATAACTGAAATGGGCGCTTAAACGGGTGTGTTAAACTTCGATGTAAGGGTTTCCACATCAAAATATTCCCGGAAAAACTCATCGCACCAAAGACATACATTTTGCAAATCTTCATTGCGCGCGGCAGCAAATTCCCGTGAAATACCGACCGACTCCCCCATACCCAATGGATCGCCTTCATTAATCTTTTGAAATACAGGCGATTGTGCAACACGCGTTAATACATCGGCTACTTTTTCTTTGCGGGCGTCGCCCATCGCCTTGTAGGTACCCGGACAACACGGATTGATGCGCCACAACTGAATGGAAATTTCCTGGGGGATGTTTTCTGCGCCACTTAAAAAGCCAATACCGCCCGACAATACTTTGCAAAAATTGTGGTTCGGGTCGCGCAGCCAGATGTTTTTTTCCGTTGCCCGTCCGCGTGCCCAGTTTCCGCCCAGCCACATATCTTCTGTTGCGCCCCAATAGCCCCAGGAAAGGGGATGTTCGGTGACTAAATAGGTATCTTTTTCAATCAAAGGGTCCTTTTCTTCCCCATTTACCCCGCGCGATTCAAACAGTTCGGCCAATTCCATCAAGCGCGTGCCGGAATGTTTGTGGTAACGGTCTATGCTGGCGATGTCGAACCGTGATACGCCTTTTTCAATCAGTGTATCCAATATTTCACCGTTTAACAGGTCGCCGTTGGTTTGCAGCATAATTTGGGTGGAACTGCCGTAACGCGCACGAACGCGATCTAAAATGCTGTACAACAGTTTTTTATCGGCCAACGGTTCACCGCCGGACAGTATGAGCCGATCAATTTGGTCGGGCATATTGTCTATGATTTGCATACACTCTTCTTCGCTGATACGCGCACCTTGCGGCCCCGAGAGGTTGTAGCAGTGGTCACATTTATCGTTACAAAGTTGGGTAAACACCCAATAAAGCGATTCGCAATGGTTGTAATTTGCCATTATATTTTATTTTAATATTAAACAGCGTCTTGTATCGATTGCCAAAATGCGCTTTCGGCCAGCATACCCGTGCGTGGATCTGCGATAAAATCGCGTAAATGATCAAAAATATGGAGGTCACCGGCATCCAAGTAACCCAATTGATCGCCCATGCGTACGGCTTCTTTCAAATCATGGGTGACCAGCATGGCCGTAATTTGTTGTTGTTGCGCTATTTTTTTAAAAAAATCCTGCATGTTGGCCCTCGTTTCAACGTCTAAATTACCGAAGGGTTCATCCAGCAACAGCAAGCGCGGTTCAATGATGAGGGCGCGGCCAAAAGCGACCCGTTGTTTTTGTCCACCCGACAATTGGGTGGGCATTTTGCGGGCATGGGTTGTTAAACCCAAGTCTTCCAACATATTATCTACTTTTTCACGCAGTGCGGGTTCAGGCATTTTGCGCAAACGCAGGCCGAACGCGATGTTTTCAAATACATTCAAATGCGGGAAAAGCAGGGCCTCCTGGTACAAATACACGATGCCACGTTGTTGGGGCGGCAAGGTATGTACGTAGTTTCCGTTTAACTGGATTTCACCCGAGCCATCCAGCAATCCGGCAATCATTTTCAGCAGGGTCGTTTTGCCGCAGCCCGATTTACCGAGCACGGCCAGGGTTTGGTGCGCTTCCAAGTCAAAGGAAACAGACGATAAAATGGTTTTTCCCGCAAAGGACTTATGGAGTTTTTGAACAGATAACAACTTCATATTCAGGCAGTTTCACTTTGGAGGGTTTCAGATCGAAATACAAAACGCTGGTTGAGCCACAATAGCAACAAGGGCGGAAAACAAACCATGCAGGCGGTTACCGCGGCCAAATACGTGTTGGCTTCTCCGATATATTGATAGGTCAGCACGGTTAAAGTGCGCACCTGTCCCAATCCAATTACCGAACTTAAGCCATAATCGAACCAGGAAATGAGGAAGGTTTGGGCAAAACACAAACGCAGGGCATCTTTGGATACGGGCACCAACACCCGGAAAAACGTGGCCGTACGCGATGCGCCTAAAGTAGCGCTCAAATCTTCCATTGCCCGTAAATTCGCGTCAAAATGCCGAAAAAAGAGCAAAAACGCAAACGGGTAACACAAGATGAACTGCGCCAACATCACCCCGGTAACTTGTCCGGCAAGGTTGCTCACTAAAAAGAAAAACTTGATGCAATGCGCATAAATCACGGGTGAAAAAGCATAGGGTAAATAGGCCAATACCAAGGCCCAACGCCGCCAGGGATGCCAGGCGATGTATTGCGCACTCAAAAAACCGGCCAGGGTGCTGAGGATACCGATGGTTAATGCAAGCATGCCCGAATATGCCAGCGCCGAAAAAAAACCTGCATGCAGCCCAGTCCAATGCACGAAGGTGAGCCCATCGGGTAAAAGTGCCGGATAAAACCATTGCGTTGCCAGCGACAACAAGGCCAAATAGGCAAACGGCAGGGCAAACAGGGCACAAATGGAGTAAAGCAGGGCCTTTTTCATGCGTGTTCGGAGTTAGGAGATTGCCGAAAATGCCAACGCCAAAAGCAGGCGATCAACACCAGCAGCACACCCGCATACAGGACCGCACACGCATAGGCAACCGGCACATCCGCGAGGTTGAATTTGCTGAATTTTTGACTAATCAGCACGGAAATCATGGCGGGCGATTGTTGACCCAGTAACAAAGGCACTTCATAAGCGCCGAATAAAAACACGGTGTACAGGACCAAGGTGGGTAAAACCCGATGTATCAGGATGGCCTGGATCACTTTACGCCGTATTTGGGCCAAATTACCACCCAAAGTAGCCGCTAAATGCACATATTCCGGAATACCCGCCCGATCATATTGATCGAGCACCAACAGGAGGATAAACGGAAAATTCAAAAGCAACAGCGTCACGAACACACCTATATAATATGGATCATTGACAAGCACCGGAAAAGCATCAGTCGCTTGAATCAGCCCGATGGCATGTGCCCCACGCGCGAGCATGCCCGTACCACCCAACCATTGAAAAGATACAAAGGCGGCGACTAATGGCGGCAAAGCCAAGGGCAAATGGAGGCTAAAACGCACCCCGCGCTGCTTCAAATGGGGATGTAAAGCGATCACGCAGCGCAATGCCAGGAAAAACGAAACCGCGCTGACCGTGGCTGCCAATCCCAAACTCAGGGCTAAAGACGCCCATAATGCTTTGGATGTCAGGGTAATATACCAGTATTGCAAGGTAAAACCGGCACGCAGGTAACCGATCAATCCAAACGAATACAATCCGGCATAAACCAAGCCAGCAGCCAGGGGCAAAACACCCAGGAGCAAGAAAAAAACAAGGGCTGCATGTCCCTGCGGACGTCGATACAAGGTATTTTTTTGCGCAGTTACACTCATTGTTCAATCACAAACTTTCTAAAATCGCTGTACAAACGAATCATATACTCCGGTGCTGGTTCTTTTAAAGCAAAAGGCTGAATGGCGCTACGCAACAGGGCATTGTGGCGCTGTGGCACGTTTTCGAACTTCGTTTTCCATTCGTCTGGCAGTTTCTCTATGCTTAAAATGGTCCCATCGCCCCATACATCGGGCAATAATTTTTGGAATTGTGCCTCCGGACTAATTAAAAAATTGACCACCACCATAGCGCCCGCTTTATTAACTGCCCCACTTGGAATTCCCATAAAATGCGTGTTTTGAATGGTGCCTGATTCAAAAACGAAAGACTTAGAAGTACCTGGAAACGTTTTTTGTAAAATCTTGTTATCCACCTCATTGTCGTTGTTGCTCATGGTAAAATCCAGTTCGCCATTGGCAAACATTTGGTGCATTGCAGCCACACTTTCCGGAAAAGTAGCTCCTTTACGCCAAAAATATGGTTTTACCCGGTTGATATAGGCCCATAATTTGGTGGACAATTCCTGGTAGCGCTTTTCATCAAAAGTGCCATCTAAAGCGTTTCCGCCGCCCGCGAGGGTAATTAACCATGATTTGAGCAGGGTCATACCCGTAAATTCATACGGCAAGGTGCATTTGCCGGGATGTGCTTTGCAATAAGTTTCAAACGCCTCCATGGTGACAGGTGGCACAGGGGTACGCAAGGTATCGTAAATCAGGGCCAATTGCACATTGCCCCAGGGACACTCGTACCCTTCTACTTTTTGCTGAAAGTCAATCCCGATAAACGGATTTTCGAAATCAATGTACTGGGCATTGGGCAATTTTGGGGCATACGGTCCATACAAGGCATTAATTTGCCGCAACTGGAAAAAAGTTTCCCCATTGATCCAGCACAGGTCGATGCTGCTATTTTGTTTGCCCGCATCTTTCTCCGCCAACAGTACTTTTACGATTTCCGTCCCTTGTCCGGGCGCTATATCCAAATTGATATCATAGCGTTTTTTCAACGCGGGCACCACCCATTCAGCCATATAGGCATTGATGAGCGGATCGCCTTGCCACATCATCAAATGGACGGTACTTCCTTTTGCCGCCTGTTCAATTGCTGGCCAGGGCGTGTTTAGCCAATCCTGATCGGCTGGTTTTGGCGCTTGGGTGTTGCAGGCAGCCAAGGCGCTTAATAGCATTATAATGAGTATTTTACGCATTTTTTTTAGTTGTTAGTTGTTAGTTTGGGCGTTTTTTGAAATATTATCGGATAGGGTTGAGGTGTCACCTCCAAGGGTTGCCTTCCGAGGTATCACCTTCAAGGGTTACCGTCCGAGGTGTCACCTCCAAGGGTTACCGTCCGAGGTGTCACCTCAAAGGGTTACCGTCCGAGGTGTCACCTCCAAGGGTTACCGTCCGAGGTGTCACCTCCAAGGGTTACTGTCCGAGGTGTCACCTCCAAGGGTTACCGTCCGAGGTGTCACCTCCAAGGGTTACCGTCCGAGGTGTCACCTCAAAGGGTTACCGTCCGAGGTGTCACCTCCAAGGGTTACCGTCCGAGGTGTCACCT
>CAIVGO010000440.1 GCA_903905445.1 uncultured Bacteroidota bacterium | reverse complement strand
GTTTCAATTTCCTCCACCTCAATCGGGATTTGGGCAAACAAATCAATGGGGCCATGGTCGGTGATCAGGATATTGTTTTCCAAACGAATGCCAAGGTTTTCTTCCGGAATATAAATACCTGGTTCACAAGTAAATACCATGCCTGCGCGGAAAGGTTCATATCGGAGGCATACATCATGCACATCAAGCCCTAAGTGGTGGCTCGTTCCGTGCATGAAATATTTTTTGTAGGCCATTTTATCTTTATCCTGCTGCGCTACGTCTTCTTTGCTGATGAGGCCGAGGCCCAGCAAGGCACTTTCCATCACTTTACCCACTTCCTTTTGGTATTCATCGAGGGTGTTTCCTGGAACCAGCATGGCGCGGGCTTCCTGCAACACTTGTAGCACCGCGTTGTAAACGTCTTTTTGGCGCGGCGTGAATTGGCCGTTTACCGGAATAGACCGGGTCAGGTCGGCTGCATAATTGGCGTATTCGCTGCCAAAATCCATCAAAAGCACATCGCCGTCCATGCATAGACGGTTGTTTTCCGTGTAATGCAGCACACAAGCACTTTTACCCGAAGCAATAATGGGTGAATAGGCATGGTCGGTGCAGCGGTTGCGGATAAACTCGTGGATAATTTCGGCCTCCACTTCATATTCCCAAACGCCTGGTTTTACAAAATCGAGCACCCGGCGGAACGCTTTGCCCGTAATATCCACACTGTGCTGAATCAGATCCACTTCATGCTGGCTTTTTACCATTTGTAATTTTTTCAAAATGGGGGCCGAGCGATGCAATTGGTGTGCGGGGTAGCGTTGTTGAAGCGTACGGGCATAGCGTACATCGCGGCTTTCCACGGGCGTAATAAAGCGGTCATTTTCGTTCAAATTGAGGTAAATGCCCTCCGAAAGCAACAAAAGTTCGTGCAAAATCACTTCGGCTTCATCCAAAAAAAGCACCCGTTCAATACCAGAGGCCGCTTTAGCCTCCGCTTTGGTGTATTTATGACCTTCCCACACGGCAATATGCTCGTTGGTGCGCTTGATGAGAAGTAATTCTTTAAATCCCTCGCGCTGACAATCGGGGTATAGCACAAGCATCGATTCTTCCTGATCGATGCCACAGAGGTAAAAAAGTCCTGTATTTTGACGAAACGGGAAAAATTGATCGCCCGAACGCGGCATCTGATCATTGGAGTTAAAAACAGCAATGGTATTGGGCTTCATTTCCCGCACAAAGCGTTTGCGGTTGAGTTGAAACAACTCAGTAGGTAGGGCTGTATATTTCATTTTAGGTACAAATAGCGTGTCGCAACAAGAATGGGTTGAATAGCAGACGGGTTAAATGCCGGTAAAGGTTGGCAAAACCACGCCCAAAGAAAGGTGAGATTTATTTAAAAATACAAATGCTGCGCGTTAAAATCGGCGAAATAGACAGGCATTGGCATAAAAGCAGATTTTTCGGCAATAAAACGTGTTATAAAAAGGGGAGAGAGCGCAAATGAAAAAGTTTTTGCAGGCGGTCAATTCAAGGCGTTTGAAAAATACTATTTTTGGCCCGGTTTTCAGCGGATCTTGTTCCAGCTAAACCTGACATCATTTTTCAACGCGTTTATCCACCACGTATTATGAATTTTCCTGCTGATTGCAAATACACCAAAGAACATGAATGGGTTCGCTTAGGCGACAACAACACGGCAACGGTTGGTATTACTGATTTTGCACAAAGCGAGCTGGGCGAATTAGTGTACTTAGAAGTTGAAACTGTGGGTAAAGTGGTGGCGCAAGATGCCGTGTTTGGTACGGCAGAGGCTGTAAAAACCACCTCAGATTTATTTATGCCCGTTACTGGCAAAGTTCTTGAATTCAACACGATCCTTACAGACGATCCGTCTTTGATCAATTCCGACGCTTATGGCGCGGGCTGGATTATAAAAATTGAAGTTTCCAATCCGGCAGAATTGGAGCATCTGATGGATGCTGCTGCTTACCAGGCATTGGTAGGGTAATACCCCCATCGTTCATCAAAATACGTAAGTCTTTTATTTCATATTGGCGCAAGTTCTTGTATCAATATGGAAAAGCATCGAATATTAATCGTTGAAGATGAGCCAATTATCGCAGCCGACTTAGAAGATCGGCTGATCGAAATGGGATGTCATGTGCTGCCCTCTTGCCTTAGGCCTAAAGGGCGAAAACACGCTACTCCTGGACATGCAGGCATTTTCTGATGGGCTGTATTTTGTCCAATTTATTTCGGGAAAAATCAAAAACCAGGTCCAAATGGTGGTGCAGCATTAAAATTGCTTGTCTATCAATGTTGATTTGATTGCTTAAATGATCTGTTCCGTAAGAAACAAAGCGTTCTTGCGGAACAGTTTTTTTATAAACCATTGAACGTTTTCCCCACACCCGTGTAAGCAGTTTATACCAAGATTTAAATGGATTTGAAGGATGGATGTATAAAAATTGATTTTCAATGGATTGGAAGCCATCTTTTTCAAAACCACTTTGTGTTGACTATATTCTTCCATGTTTAAATAAACTGCACATGAAAAACAACACCTGCCATCGCTTCCTCTGTATTGCGGCGATATGCTTGCCCAGCCTCCTTCCGGGCTTCCCTTTACCCGTGCTGCATGCCCAAACAAGCACCAACAGCAGCACGGCCGCTTTTGAAACCCGCCTCGATGCAGCAGCCCGCGCCGGAGATGTTGCCCTTTGTACTTCCATTTGTGAAGCATGGTATGCCAGTGGCCAATTTGTTCCCGGCATGCTCAACTGGAATTACAATGCACTCATGTCGGTCGAGCAAGGTGCGATCATCATTACCCAAAATGAAAACGATACTTACCCGGCACTTTTGCTTCAAAATGCCCTGCATGTGCGCAAAGATGTGCTCATTCTGCACCATTTGTGGTTGCAGGAACCCAGAGTGCAACAATTACTCAATGACCGCCTCCATTTAAAACCCGATTTAGCTGCCAGGGATAAAAGCAATGTATCCCAATTGCTGCAATTTGCACAGAACACGATGCCGGTAGCAGCGCCACTTTATTTTAGCGTACTGGTTGATCAAAAGGAGTTGACGCCTGCGCAACACAATTTATACATCACCGGATTGGCCATTAAATACAGCCCAAAGCCTTTTGATAATGTAGCTGTATTGCGCGATAACTATGAAAACAATTTTCGGATCGATTATTTAAAATTAAACCTCGAATCCGCTCAAAATCAGGCAGTCCTGGCCCGATTAAACCTCAATTATATTCCTGCTTTTTTGCTCCTGTACCGATACTACAACAGTGTCAACAATACCAATGCTGCCGAAAATATCCAAAAAATCGCTTTCGACCTTGCCCGCGCGGGTGATCGCCTCGCAGCTACCCAATCCTTGTTTGACCAAATTCCAGGAAGCGCTTTGGTTTCTGAAATAACCGTGAAGGCACTCGAAAAACCCATGAAAAAGGTAGGAACCCAACGGTACGCCTCCGAAACCGAACTAACAAATGCCCAATATGCGGCCTTTTTGCGCGATTTGGTGAGCAATAAGGAATTTGACCAACTTATAGCGTGTAAAACGGCCAAAATAGATTGGCGGGCCTTATTACCTGAAAACCTGCGCAATTTGCCGGATGATGTGTTGTTCAAACAAGGCCATCCCGATGACCCGGAAGCCCCTGTCGTGAACATCAGCAGGGCATCTGCTGAGCGCTATTGTGCCTGGATTACGGAAGTTTACAACCAGTCTACCGCTAAAAAGAAGTTTAAAAAAGTCGTTTTTCGCCTTCCAACGGAAAATGAATGGAAAATTGCAGGCGCTGGCGGAATCAAAGAAGCGGGGTTTCCCTGGGGCGGATACTATGTACGCAACAGCAAGGGATGTTATCTTGGCAACTATTTGGTGAATGAAAGTTGTGATACTTGTGCGGTGCATACAAATACCTGCGCCGATGGCGGATTTTTCCCGGTGCCGGTGGCATCCTATTTTCCCAATAACTTCGGACTTTACAACGTGAGTGGCAATGTGGCCGAAATGGTGCAAGAGCCCGGTATTGCAAAGGGCGGCAGTTGGAATCATCAGCCTTATAAGGGAAATCTTTCTGAAAAAATTCACTTTACAAAACCTGAGCCCACCATTGGCGTGCGGGTGTTCATGGAAGTGATTGAAGAGTAAATCTTAAAATGATGGTTTTAACCTATTGATTTTAAACATTTTACTAATAAAAAATGCCCAATTCTGATCGGCATCCAGATATAAGAACGTACCCCGATGCAAGGCTGATGCAAGAAATAGCCCTGCACAACAACGAACGGGCATTCGAGGTGCTGTACGACCGGTACAGCGCCCGAATGTACCGTTATTTTTACCGCTTGCTTTGGCAAAATGCAGCGAAGTCGGAGGATTTTACCCAGGATTTGTTCCTGAAAATCATAGAAAAGCCGCATTTGTACGACCCCTCCCACAATTTTTGCACCTGGTTATACACCCTGGCAACCAATATGTGCAAAAATGAATATCGCCGAAAACTAACCCTTAGCCTGCAAGAAACCGAGGTGCAGGAGCAGATTTACCACACTTTTTTGCCCGAAAAAATAGACCAGCAACGCCTCGATTCCGAACTTCGGGAAGCCATCGGGCAATTGGCCGAGCCACATCGGCAGTGCTTTGTACTGCGCTACCAGGAAGCATGCTCCGTGGCCCAAATTGCCGAAATTATGGATTGCCCGGAAGGCACCATAAAATCGCGGTTGCACTATGCGCTGAAACAAATTACCGAAAAAGTAGGCGCTTTTTATAAAGAATAACCACGTTGCGTTGATTATAATCCTTTTAAAATCAAAGAATTATTGTTGTTGATAAAATAAATGGAAAATGCATTTTCTGAACATTGAACAACTGGCCTTGCAAAAGGATTTCGATGCCCTGCTGCCACAGGAGCGTGCGCAGGTATTGGCGAATATGTCCCAAACCGAATACGAGCAATTGCGCCTAATGCTCTTTAATGCGCCACAATTAGACGCCGATGTGGTTCCGCCCCCCGCGCTAAAAGGACGTTTGATGGCACAAATGCGGGCACAAAAACAAGCACCGATCGTTTCAAAACGAGGTTTGTTGCACCGCGCTGTCCCTGTTTGGCAAATGCTGCTGGCTGCTGCTGCGGTCATTCCTTTGATCTACATCGCGCTAGGGGCTAAAAATCAAGGAGAAATGCAGCCAATAACCTTGGTTCAAACCAAAACAGATACCGTATTTCAGGAAAAAATCATCTGGCGAGATCGTATTAAAGTACGCACCCGCATTGTGTTTCGAGAAAAACCAAATCAACCGGAAATGGCCACAAGCGATCTTTTCCCGGTTCCAATTGCGGTATCGCCGATTGGTACAACCGAAATGAATCCAGTATCAAAAGGCTCCTCACTGGCCGATGATCCGGCTTTAATGGGCTTTTTTACAAAATAGGCAAGTTGGTTTTACCGCGCAGTGTCCAACTTAAAAAGATCAGCAAAATACAAAATAAGGGTATAGGCAATGGCTGTAAAATAGGAAGGATGCTGATCAAAACCTGCTACACCGCTTGCATTTAAAATGTCATAAAAAATACTGACCAAAGTATATATGCCAGCAAAACGATACAACATCTTGCGGGCATCCTGTTTTGTAAATTGCATATTTTTAATATTTAAAGGTCCACACAAATATAAACAAATTCCGTCCACATTTCAAAATCAACTTACTGCTACCCCTCCCACTACCTCCTTCCTCACCGAAACCGCGAAAAATCCAATATCCGCAACTTAGGTGACCGCAACCAGGTGGCATACACCACCACCAAGGTAACTGCCCCGCCAAAGACCACCGAAGGCACGGTGCCCATCATACTGGCCGCCAAACCGCTCTCAAAAGCCCCGATTTCATTCGAAGAGGTGATAAAGATCGTACTTACCGACGATACCCGTCCCTTCATGTGCTCCGGCGTGAGGTGCTGCACCAACGAGGAACGAATAAACACACTTACCTCGTCCAACATGCCCGCCGTAACTAAAAATGCAAACGAGAGCCAAAAATTGGTCGACAAGCCAAAGCCAATCATACAAGCCCCAAAACCTGCCACACTGGCCAGCAATAGTTTGCCTGCCCCTTTACCCAACGGACGGTGCGCAATAAAAAAGGCCATGGAAATTGCCCCAATCGACATGGCTGCCCGTAAAATACCCAAGCCTTCCGGACCTACTTTCAAAATATCTTTGGCAAAAACCGGCAACAAAGCCACCGCGCCTCCAAACAACACCGCCAATAAATCCAATACAATAGTGGTGATAATCAATTGATTGCTAAAAACAAACCGCAAGCCCTCGCGTATGCGTACCAGCGCGGGCTCCATCAAATTAACGGGCGGTACCGGCTTCGAGGTGATTTGCAACGTACACACCAAAGCCAAAGCGCACAACACCGACATTACCCCAAAAGCCAACTCCGGGCCATGCCAAAAACCATACAACAACCCACCAATACCCAAGCCGCCAATACTCGCTACTTCCCAGGTACTGCTGTTCCACGCAATCGCATTGGGCAGCAATTTGCGGTCGACCAATTGTGGCAAAAAGGCAAAGTTCGCCGGACTGAAAAAGCCGCGCGAAATCCCGTTGGCAAAAATAATCCCATAAACCGCAATTAAAAGGGTCGAAATAGGTAAGGTGTCCTTGTAAAGTACCAATCCGCACAGCGCCAAAGAACACAACAATAGCAACGATAAACAACCGATCAGGATATTCCGCCGGTTGTATTTATCGGCCAAATGACCCGCCCACAAACTGATACCAATGGCCGGAACTGCCTCTGCCAAGCCAATCAAACCCAACATCAATGGACTGTTTGTCAGCTCATAAACATAGTACTGTACTGCAACAGACATAATCTGTACCGTAAAGGTCGTCATCATGCGCATCGCCAAAAACCAGCGATAATCCGGTATGCGCAACGCAGCGTACGCGTCAGGTTTGTTTGTTTGATCCAAAACAGGGTGTTTTTAAGCCGCAAAGTTGCAGAAAAGATTCGCCTTCGACGATTAACTACAAGATTTCAATGTTTTGAAAACGATAATTTTTAACCTTTGCACTCCAACTATCAACTAACAACTATCAACTAACAACTAATCATGGGATTATTAGATGGAAAAGTCGCGCTCGTAACCGGTGGCGCGCGCGGAATCGGTGAAGCCATCGTACGCACGTTTGCAGCACAAGGCGCACAGGTAGCGTTTACGTATGTATCAGCGTCCTCGGCGGAAAGGTCTGAAAATTTAGCCGCTGAATTGGGCCCTTCCGTAAAGGCTTATCAAAGTGACGCAGGCGATTACGCACAAGCAGAAGCCCTTGTTGCACAAGTTGTTAAAGATTTTGGTAAAATTGATGTATTGGTCAATAATGCAGGCATCACCCGCGATACCTTGATGCTGCGGATGACCGAACAGCAGTGGGATGATGTGATCAATACCAACCTGAAATCGGTGTTCAACCTCACCAAACATTGCCTCAAACCCATGATCCGCACCGGCGGTTCTATCATCAACATGAGCTCGGTGGTGGGTGTGTTCGGACAAGCAGGTCAGGCCAATTATGCCGCTTCCAAAGCGGGAATTATCGGTTTTTCAAAGTCGATTGCCAAAGAATACGGCTCGCGCGGCATTCGCTGCAACGCCGTAGCCCCTGGTTTTATTGAAACCGAAATGACGGCGGTGCTGGATGAAAAAACTAAAGAAGGCTATTTGAGCGCTATTCCGATGAAACGCCTCGGCAAAGGGGAAGAGGTGGCCAATACCTGCGTGTTTTTAGCCTCCGATATGGGCGGATATGTATCCGGTCAAGTGATCTCCGTGTGCGGCGCGTTGAATTGTTAATCAAGAAATAACGTGTTTATACCCTGTAAATAACATGATTGGCCGATCTTTATCTGCCAATCATGTTATTTACCGTTTTTTCATGTTTTCTTTCCTTCTAAATACGGATCTAATGCTTAAAATAAGACTTATTCCTTATACATATCTACTGCTCATACTGTTCGGAACCGCTTGCGGCTGGGTACATCCCAAGGAGACTTTTAATTCGGCCCGAATGCCTGCCAAGCCTGATTATACCAATATGGCCAACTGGGCTGCCCATCCCGATAAAGTGGATCTGGCCGATCGAACCCCCTGTTCGGATGTGCGCAACCTGGATGAAAAAGCCCCGGTGGATGTTTTTTTTATCTATCCAACTACTTATACGGGCTCTAAAAGGTATGAAACGAACTGGAACGGGGCCGTAGAGGATACCCTGTTGAATAAAAAAACAGACGAATCGCCCATTCTTTTTCAGGCTTCCATTTTCAACGGGTGTGGCCGCATTTTCGCCCCGCGCTACCGTCAGGCACATCTAAATGCCTTTTATACCAAGGATAAAAAATCGGCCAAACAAGCCCTGGATATCGCTTACGAGGACGTAAAAGCTGCGTTCGATTATTATTTAAAACACTGGAACAAAGGCAGGCCCTTTATCCTGGCTGGCCATAGTCAGGGCGGCATGCACTCCATGTACCTGCTACGTGATATGATCGAAGGCACGCCCCTCGAAAAACAATTGGTGGTGGCATATATCGTCGGCTGGCCCGTAGATCCCACGTTTTTTAAGTCTGCCAAACCTTGTGCAACACCCGATCAAACGGACTGTTATTGCACCTGGCGCACCTACGAACGCAATTATGTGCTTAAAAACGCTGAAAAACTGCCCCAAAAAGGCATCGTATGCACCAACCCGATTAACTGGAGCATTGAACCACGGGTGTATGCGCCCAAATCGGCCAACATGGGCGGGGTGGTACGGCCTTTTTGTGCTATTTACCCGGAACTCACCGACGCCGAAGTGTACAATGGTGTGGTGATGAGTGTAAAACCTAAATTCCCGGGCAGTGTATTCATGCGCACCAAAAACTACCACCCGGGCGACCTGAATCTCTTTTACATGAATGTGCAGAAAAATGCACAAGATCGCGTCCAGGCCTATCTTAAAAAATAGCCATGCAGGTATATAGCCTTTTCGACCTCAATGAACACATCCGGCAGGTGCTGGCCCTCAATTTTCAGCAACCGGTTTGGATTGCTGCCGAAATTGCACAAGCCGGGCAATCACGGGGACATACTTATTTCGAATTGGTGCAAAAAGGGGAGGGGGCCGAACCCATCGCCCAGGCCCAGGCCGTCTTGTGGGCAGCCGATTACCGACGTTTATTGCGCAGCATTGGCCCCACGCTCGAAGCCATTTTAATCGAAGGCCTGGAGGTAAAAATTCGTGTGCAGGTCGATTTTCATGAGCGTTATGGCCTGAAATTGCAAATTGTGGATGTCGATCCGACCTTTACTTTTGGCCAATTAAGTTTGCAACGCCGCGAAACCCTGGAGGTTTTACGGAAAAAAGGACTGCTGGAAAAAAATCGCAAACTGCCACTTCCCCTTGTTTTACAGCGCATCGCCATCATCAGTTCTGAAACG
>CAIVGO010000439.1 GCA_903905445.1 uncultured Bacteroidota bacterium | reverse complement strand
GGTTCATTCCCAATTACGGTGATCATCGGGTATTCCATGCCTCCACCAGCACTCAATGCCGAATGTACAGCGGTCGCCTGTGGCCATGGGTACGCGCCAACATGGTCGGAGTAAAACTTGACGGAACGGCCAACAAAGAACGCCGCATCCTTCCAAAGTGGCAGGTCGGAGGGGGTAAACATTGCCCAACAATCTACTTTTTTGCCTGTGGCTAATTGCACAGAATCATGTATGACCAGAAACCGTTTATCGGCAAACCATGCAAAATCATGTACATTTTGTGCAGTATATCGGATTGTTTTAAACCGATGGGAGGAAATAGGGAAGGTATCTGCTTGAGGTTTTACTGTTTTTTGAAGGGAAGCAAGGGTTTCTGCGACTTTTTTATTTAAAAAGTCAATTTCTGATTCGGTTTGTAATACGCCGGTAGCGCCCACCACATAATTTTCGGGCAGCGTAATGGAAACATCAAAGTTGCCAAATTCGGAATAAAACTCGCCCATGTCCAGGTATGGCATGGCGTGCCAACCATATTGGTCGTAAACGGCCGGTTTGGGAAACCATTGGGTCATCTGATAAGAAGTTTCCACATGGCCAAGCCGTGAAAAGGAGGCAGGAATTTTAAGGGAAAATGGGGTGCGTATCGTAATTGTAGCTCCTGGCTGTAGCGGATTGGTTAGTTCAATCTGGGCGATGTCTGTATGCTCGGTATCGAAACACCATTTGACAGGCTGTTGATTTACGGTAAAATCAAGTGCTTGATAAGATCCGCGATCGGCTTCCGGGGCAAAATAAAACGCGGTGTTGCCATCGCGCAGTTTTTGCTTGCAAAATGCGGAGTTGTTGGACTTAAATGCATTGCCCCACAAATGCATCCATATTTCCCGCAAGGGCTTAGGGGCATGGTTGGTGTATTCTATTTCAATGTTTCCGGTCAAGGTGTGTTGTTGATCGTCGAGCCTTGCAACAATTTTATAATTGACCTGCTGTTGAAAATATGCAGACTGTGCCTGCACATGCGACCACCAATTAGTCAAAAAAAACAAGGTTAATAAAGGACAGGCACAGAACGACAGTCGGAACATATGGTATGATCACAGGCTATGATATGGTCGGGCCAAAGATACCACAGAATCGGACTGCATGGTTATTTTGATCGCTTTTCTCGCAAAAGTGCAATTCCAGTACATTGAGTGATTTCAAAACGATCTCCTTCCGGGTTAAATTCCAGCGCATTGATGATGAGTTTTAAATCATACTTTTTACCCTTCATCTCCAAGACCGATTTGCCTGGAGGAAAAACATAGGCTCCATTTTCACTTTTGCGAAACCATTCTTTTAAATAAAATCCCAGAAAAAACTCCTCGACGGTTGTGGTATCCCTTTTCGTCGTTTCTAGCAACGCTAAGCCATCTTTCGTTTTATTTATTGTAAAAAAGCGGCTTTCCTCTGTTTCACTATATTCAGACAAATCTAACTGATATAATAAGGTGTAATCCCCAATGTTCCCTTGGTATGTTGCCGGGTTTGCATAGGCACGTACATAAGCATCTGAAGACAAGGGCTCTTTTTCCCAGTGGATATCCATCAAATCAGCAACTTGATCCACCGGACGTTTCGATCCACTGTATAAGCTATCGACGGGCATGGGAAGCCAATTTTGAATAGTCGATAATTGATGACGCTTTTCGAGGAAATCAAGGGCTGAAATGATTATTTTCCCATCTTTTTCGGGCAACAGGTTATTGCCTTTAACAACCTTTCCGGCTGCTAATCGTCCGTTTTGAACCAGCAATTGTTCCAGGATTCCTTTTTGGCTTCGAACCGCTATGTTGAATGCACTTAAAGGCCCCAATACTGCGGTTAATCCGAAAACGGCCAAAGAAATAGGTACGAATTTGATATTATCTGTTTTGGAAATGACAAAATACCCCCCCGTGAGTAAAAGCCAAAAACCAATATGTGCTACAAAAAAACGCTCTTCGGTAATGCCATAGTCCATAATTCGACGGCTAATCGCCACAAACAACATAGCAATCATGGGCAACATCACCCACCAGAACCAGCGCCGGTAATTGGAAGCAATTGGGCTATTGTCGTACGCAGGTAAGCGGTAATTCAGCAGGTACGTTAAAATGCCTGCGATTGAAAAGCCAATTACCAGACTCGCCACCCAACCGACGGGAAGTGCCCAACTGATCAAAATTTTAGCCGAATACGCATACAAAATAACGAAATAAAGGGAAACGATGGGGATTAAGATAAATTTACAAAGCGTTTTAAAAACCTGGGTATAGGACGTATCGAGGTCGGTGTATTCGTATTCGACCGGAAAGTGATGTAGGAAAAACGTCGTGTTGAAAATGCCGATCAGCAGCACAAACAACTGAAGGTAAATTTTTCCATCCAGCTGCAGTTGAAATAGTTGGTCGACTGCCAAAATGGCCAAGGACAAACCCGCCCAAAGGATCGCAGCATAAGCCGCACCGATGATGAAATTGGCAAATAGTTGCTTATTGAATTCCCAAAAATGTGCGATTGAGTATTGGTTCAAGTATGGGGCAAAGGATACAAACAAGTGGACAACCAACAATAAAACACCATATCGAATAAGGTGCACGGGTTCAAAATCCGGGGCGTTTAAGTCTGGCAAACTCCATCCATATAAAACAAGTGCAACAATACCTGCGATTTGTATCAACCCGCCAAGTCCTTTCCATGACCAACCTTTAGATTCAGCCAGCGTTGTCAATCCAATAAACAGTGGAATACCCAGTTGTGCCATCATCCATATTTTTGAAAGCAACTCGGATCCGTTTTTCTCTATCATAACCAACAGCGCGACAACAGCCAATACCGCAGCAAGCATGGTCAGCGGAAAGCGCAAAATGGCAGTTGAAAATGCACTTAACAGGCGCGCAAAAGAAGGCAATTTCATATTTTTAAGGTTTTAGGCCCTAAAAGTAGTAATTTTCAACAAGCGCAAGTATTGTTCTGTACTTTTACGGATTCTTAACACTTAAAATAAAAGATGAAACAACGGGTCATTTCCGCCATCATTTTTGTGATCGCTATGTTGGGGGGTGTTTTTGGCGGAGCCAAAGCCTTTTACCTGCTTTTTTCGGTGATCGTTGCGGGCTCACTTTGGGAATTTAGCGGGTTATTATTCAGTCGGGAAAAAAACCACCTACTCTTCCGCAGAATAACGGCAACGTTATTGGGAAGTCTTCCATTCCTTATTTTTGGTAGTAAAATATTCCAGTTGTTTTCTCCCTTGCCTGGAAACAGCCAATTTCAGCCTTAT
>CAIVGO010000438.1 GCA_903905445.1 uncultured Bacteroidota bacterium | reverse complement strand
CTCACGGTGGCCGTACAGCCCGCTGCGTCGCCCACTTCTATCGTGTAACTGCCTGCAGCCAATCCCGAGAAGGTACCCGAGTTTTGGAAAGTGCCGCCATTGATGCTGTATTGATAGGGTAGGGTGCCCGCGCTCCCATTGGCGGTAATGCTTCCGTTGTTTTGTCCACAACTAGGGTCTACCTGGTTGGAAATGGAAATATTTGGTGCCGAAACGACAACCGGAACACTCTGGTTAAAATCAGTAAAACAGCCATCGTCGTCATCGTCATTATCAATTACTTGGATCAAAGTTGCAACGGTACTTGTACTTGCCACATATTCAACCGTATGCCCATTCAAAATGGCGGTCAATACAAAAGTATTCCCACCAACACTGTAAGTAACATCAAAGCCGTCGCCGTTATCATCGGGTAATGAAAACGTGATAACAACGATACCGCCCGAACAAACCGGCCCAGAGGTCGCGATGGAGGCCGTCAAAGGTGGATCACAAGGGTCGGCTTGTCCTTGCACGATTTTAGGCATCAAAAGGATCAATAAGGGAATAAATCGTAAAAACCTCATTTTGATTGAATTGTGATGGTCGTAGAACCAATTTTTGCATTTAAAATATTGCCTTCTGGAGCCGCTACCACCAATAAATGATAATTGCCCGTCACCAAGTCGCTCGGTAAGGTCAAATTTTCGGACAAATTTCCTTTAAAGTTTGCTGGAAAACCGCTGTATGTCTTACGAAGTAATAATTTATCTTCAAAATCCCAAACAACATCGGAGGATAAATACACTTGCAGGTCGGTACGGGGCGCTGCTTCATCAAAAATATTTTGAAGCCCAATACGCAGCGATACATTAGCCCCAGCCTGTACAATACTGCTGGTGGGCGATACGTCTGCGACCAAAAGAAACACGGTTTTACCCGCCGCATACTTGTCGGGTACGGTAGCGCTAAGCGATTCGTCGATGGCCATTCCATCTGATTTTCGGATATATCCCTTATCAAAGGGACTTAAAGGTTCCGTTTTACTGCCGTCAGATTCCATGACCGCATAAAAATAAGCACGGCCAGGCTCTGCGCTATAATCACAAAACCAGGTGCTTTTTTGCCAACTTTTTGTCAACTCCGACATTGATGCCCCCTGGGGTGAAGTAGCGCGAAAAAGGCGGTAGGAATCACCTTTGTCTGAGGCCTCCCAGCGAATCAGGACAAACTTGTCGTACACGCCATCGCTGGCCTGAACGTTTTCGGCGATTACCATTCGTTCGGTTGAATTGCCTGCTCCCATCAGGATCAAGGTATCTTGGCCCGATACGAAAAATGGCAAGGCTGAAAAAAACAGGATAGATAGTTTTTGCATCATATAGATTGTGTGCTTTACTTTGTATCGCAGCACTAAAACAATGTTACCGAAAAAAAAGTATTATTTTTTTGGTAACTAAAATATCTGGCTGCGATATTCAAGCAACAATCAACAAATTTGCTGGAATGATGGTTTTGATTACAATCACATTAAGCGAAAACTGGAGCATCAAAAAAGGAATACGTGCATGGCCTTTACAAATTTGCAGATTAGAGACGGATTAAAAGAAAATGATGCTGAGATTTTTCGGTATCTGTACAAAACGTACGGCAGTATGATTGTTGGCTATGTTCGAAAAAACAGCGGCAGTGACCAGGAAGCCCGCGAAATGGTGCAAACGGTTTTGTTGGAATTTTGGACAGCGGTACGCGAAGATCGATATCAGGAAAGTGGTAAACTGGATCGGTACCTGTACATCCTTACTTCTAATACCTGGCGCGATGAACTGCGCCGACGAAAAGTACGCCGGACCGATGAACTGGACACCAATCAAATGCTGGTTGCCGATGACCATGAACAAAGTATCGCTATGGCGATCGTAAAAGACCGCCGGATTGAGGCAATGCACCACTGTTTGCAGCAACTTGAATCACCCTGTGACGATATTATCCGGCTGTATCACCTCGAGGAGGTAAACCTGCAGGACGTAGCCAAACAGATGAACTATGATTACAACAACCTTCGAAAACGCATTTTTGATTGCCGAAAAAAATTAAAAAAACTGGTGGATGACTTTTTGCAACAGACACCATTAACCATTGCAGATATCTAAATATCATGGAGCAAATAAATTATACCCTACAAATACAAATACAAGCGTTCGTCAATGGCGAATTGCAAGCGAATCGTCGTGCCGGATTGCTGGCCCAGGCTGCCGAAGATAGTACCATCGCGGATGAACTAGCATTCAGTCAAAGTTTGGCAAATGCCCTTAAAAATCGCGAACTGGCAGCAGCAAGTGCTATTTTGTCTGGCATCATTGCCGAGGAGGGCTTTCCGCCGCCGCCAGCACCAACTAATGATACCTGGTGGACGGCAGGGAAGGGCTGGCTGTTGGGCAGTATACTGATCGTAATGATGGGGGCGGGTACTTTTTACGGGCTCACGCAATACCAGACAGGACGTGCAGCGCGGGCATACAACCAACAATTGGTGCAAAATACCCTTCAACCACTTGAAAATGTATTGCTTTTGGCCCCTGCTAATAGCGTGGCATCGGACTTGCTAAAACGCGGAATGGATGCATACGATGCTGCCCAATATAAAACGGCTGCCCAGGCATTATCAACATACTGCGAACAGATGCCAGACCCGGCAGCACGTGTTTACCTGGGTATCGCCTACCTGATGGATGGGCACGCAAAATTGGCCATTGGCCCCTTGTTGGAAGTCAGCCAAGCCGCCGAATTGCCGGTACGTGAAGCAGCAGGTTGGTATTTATCTTTGGCTTATCTGGCAGAAAATGAGGTAGCACTGGCTAAAAAAACAATAATGCAATTGCCGCCCGATGGACTATTTGGTCCAGCAGCCCTCGATTTATTGGCTAAATTGCAAAAGAAATAGGTTTTTGATCCTTTATCAGAACAAAACCTTCAATCATTTTCAAATCCTGCACATTTTATTGCAGCCTTTCTTTTTATGTACACGATGCGGTTGATGATCAAAATAGGGGTTTTTATGTTGTGGGCCGTTGCTTTGCAAGCCCAAACAGGTAGCGGACTGCTCACTTCCGACGAACGCTATACGCGCATTCCACTGCTGCCCACATACAGTGGTGCTAAATACACCGAAATTCCGGTACGGGTAAGTCTGAAAAAATACTGCCCTGTCCCGGGTGATCAGGGTAAAAATGGCGCTTGTGTCGGATGGGCAGTAGGTTACGGGGCACTTACCATTCAGCGCGCCATTCAACGCCAACAAACTGATCAGGCGCTCATTACACAACAAGCCAACTCAGCCGCTTTTTTGTACAACCAGGTGCGCAAAAATCCACAAGATTGTGCCGAAGGCGCTTACCTCGAAGACGGTTTGGTACTGGTAAAAGAACGGGGAGATTGCCTCGAACAATCGTTCAATTACGAACGCTATGATTGCACCGTACAACCAGAAGCACAACATCATGCAGAAGCAACGCGGTATCGAATTCAAGACTATGCCGCAGTATTCGAACTCAATGAAGATCCTAAAAGTAAAATAGGCAAAACCTGCAAAATTCTGGCTACCCAAACCCCCTTGATTGTAGGAATTGGCGTAACCAAATCGTTCTTTGAGGTACTGCCCGGTGCTGACGTCTGGAATCCAGCGTCTTCAGAGCCTATTTCGAGTTATCACGCTATGGTTGTAGTGGGGTACAACAGTGTAGATAAATATGTAGAACTCCTCAATAGCTTTGGAACATCCTGGGGCAAAAATGGCTTCATTCGATTAAGTTTTGAAGATTATGAGCGGCTTTGTCGCTATGCCTATGTGATGATTCCCGGCATCAGTATTTCCGAAAATGAAAAAAAAGGGGCAGAACAAGCACTTCAAAATGTACAAACGTTGCCCACAACTGTGGTGCTGAGCGGTGCCTTTGTTTTCCGCCAACCAGCGGGGTTTGTAAGCAATGAAGCCGGGGAAGAGTTGATGTACTTTGAAGAAATTAGTACCCGCCGCGATACCCTGCACCCAGGTTTATACCATACCGTACAGCCCGGTTTTAAGGCAGGAGATGTATTTCAATT
The DNA here is from genome assembly GCA_903905445.1 of uncultured Bacteroidota bacterium. Lineage (GTDB taxonomy): Bacteria > Bacteroidota > Bacteroidia > Chitinophagales > Saprospiraceae > M3007. The sequence goes on along the minus strand of CAIVGO010000438.1, from coordinate 565 downwards.
GGTGGCACGTGATATTCCGCGCGGCCGATATGTATATGTATTTAGTCAAGGCCCCGATGGACATCTTAACCTGCATTTTCCAAGAAAAAAAGAAGCAGTTACCTCCGCAGGGTTTGTCCTTGAAAAAACCGTAGAACTTGTTATCCCCAGTGAAGAAAGCTTGTTGCAATTACCTGCTGCGGGTGAAGATCACTTGTGTATTCTATACAGCCAGGAACCCATCAGTGCTTTGGAACAACGACTCGCCCAAATTGAATCCATGTCGGCTCCTTTTGCCGAAAAAGTGCAAACAGCATTTAGCGATGTGCTCATTCAAGCACCAGATGTACAGTTCTCTCCCGAAAAAATGTCGTTTTCGGCGCTGGCAAAACCCGAAACTGGAAAAATTGCCGCTGCGATTATATTGCGGGTGCGTGCTTTGTAATCAAATCCTTCGCGCCACAATACCTATACTTTTATTGCTTTCTGCAAATTTATTGACCACACCCTGGTAACTTGTTGGGGGGCTTGCGATGTATTGGCAAACTATGTTGTTCAATCATCACTCCTTATGAAAAATTTCTTT
>CAIVGO010000437.1 GCA_903905445.1 uncultured Bacteroidota bacterium | reverse complement strand
TCAATTGATCCGCTGGGTTGGTCCAGGACATTGCAAGGGTGTTGCGCCCCAAAGCACTGTAATCGGAACGGTACATCCGCTCGTAATTGAACCGCATGCCTCGATAGGCTAAATTAAAGCCAAAAAGGCGGCTTTGGTGCGCTACTTTCGAAAGTTCGGGGATGCTGCTCCCATTTGAGGATGGGCGAAAATTTTGGTTGGTATAGTAAACAGAGGAATCTAGGTTAAATGGCAGGTAATTTTCGGCTTTATAAATATTTTGATCGTGAAATAAATCGGTTGCTTCCCGGATCGTGCTGCTGCCAAACAGGCTATATCGCAGTATCTTTTTGTCTTTTCCCAATTTCCCCCCAAACATGAGGTCGAGGCTGTTATACCCATATTTGCCAAAACTCAAATCGGCCTGGGTAAAAATAGGACGTTCGGTTTCTTTCAAAATAATATTGACCACCCCGGCACAAGCCTCATTGCCATAAATGGAGCCGGCAGGACCGTACAACACCTCAATGCGCTCGGCTTGCCGGATGGGTAATTGTGCGCCAATGGGCATGCCTTTCGCTAGGGAAGGCTTTACCGGCACATCATTGATGAGTACTTTCACGTATTCATTGCCCGAAAGCCCACGCATCAGAAAAGTTTCGCCTTCGATGGCATTGCCCGGCTGCGAAACACGTATGCCCGGTGCTGCACGCAATACATCGCCCAGGGTCACCATGCCATACAGCGCAATTTCTTCGGCCGTAATGACCCAAACCGTAAATGGAAGCCTGTCAATTTCTTCCAGGGTGCGGGTAGCGCTCACCGATTGTGCCGTATTGCGTCCAATATCTTTGCGATTGATGTCTTTTTCCAGCAAACGCTCCGGCCGAATCAATAAATTGGTATCCGGTTGTGCAGACAACACCGTTTGCACCAAAAACAACAAGGTAAGTATCCAGAATTTCATCACGTTGCGGAACAGTTTAAAGGATTAATCTTCGTCGAGGTGATCGGTAAGCCGCTGTACTAATTTCAAGCGACTAAAAAAATTGCGCGCAATCACCCGCATAATGGTATACACCGGAATGCCTACGACCATACCAGCCACGCCCCCTACATTGGCCGCCATCAGGGTTACGATAAATATTTCGAGCGGATGTGCTTGCACGCTTTTGGAGAAAATAATCGGCCCCAACAAACTGTTATCAATCACCTGCACCACAAAGAAGGTGGCGATTACCTTGATGATCAAGGGAATAATCAAGGCAAAATCAAGGTCCAAATGAGAGGTAATAGTAATAAAAGTACCAAAAACCATCCCTAAAATAGGGCCAATATAAGGAATCACGTTAAAAATACCGCCAAATGCGCCAATCAATAAGGCATTTTGCACCCCCAATATCCAAAGGAAAAAACTAACCAGCACGGCAAAAATCGTTAACTGCATCGCCAAGCCGCCAAAATAGCGCGTCAGCATTTCACTCGACTCTTGTACCGCCCTGCGTACCTTCGGCTCTACTTCGGTTGGCACCAGAGCGTGGAGGATATCTACAAAAAGGTTATTTTCCTTTAAAAAGAAAAACAAAATAAAGGTAACCACCGAAAAGGTCACTAAAATCGTGCCCGCCGCCCCAATAAAGCCGCCCAAAAACTCACCCAGCAAGGTGGGTTTAAAATATTCACTCAGCACCATTTCTGTGCGCGTAGCCAGCGATTCGCCCGGCGCCAACATGCCTAATTTATGCAATTGCGCATCTAAGTTGTAAAACGGACCTTGCAATTTTGCCCCAATAGCCTGAAAATCAACACTGGCCAAATTCCGAGCCTGGGCAACAATCGTCGGCAAAAACAACATCAAAACACCCAATAAAACACTGTAAAAGGTCAAAATGGTAAGTATTGAAGCAATGCCTGCGCTCATACGCCAATTACCTACCCGCAAACGCCGCATGTAAAAAATCATCAAGGGCCGGCCGAGCATCGACAACACCCACGCAATCAGGATGTACACGACGATG
>CAIVGO010000436.1 GCA_903905445.1 uncultured Bacteroidota bacterium | reverse complement strand
ATTTACTTGAAAATTACACTGCAACATGAGAAAAAGTACGCCGTTTATCGCATTAATGCTTGTTTTTAGCCTTTTTGCCTGCAATAATAAACCCGACCAGCAATTGTTGGAAAAAATTGAAACGCCCCTTGCCTATTACCTGGATTATTACCCCAATACAGAAGCGGTTGGAGCAACCATTAATTTGCTGTTGTTAAAAATGAGTGGGGAGCCTGCTGCCTTGAACCAACATAACTTTGTAGACGATATTCGTAAAAGTGTGCTAGGCTTGCGCGAGCAATACACATCCGCCTATAACGACTATAAAAAGGCGTTGACGGAGTTGTCAGAATTAAAAAAATCCCACATTGCGGGCAAAAAATCGAAAGAAGATGCACAAACTGCTTTTGAAAGCCTGGAAGCTTCGCTCAAAAATGCGAAAGACCGCATAGATCAAGCTGGCCAGCAACTTCAAAAGTATGAAATCACGTACGACGAATTTGCAGCCAAATTTAAAGAAGATCCAAACAGTTTCCAGCAGCATAGTACCCCGAATGCCGCAGCGCCAGCCGAGCGAAAACCTTTGGAAACAACGCCGGATGGTCGTGGATTTGTACGCCCTAAAAACTAATAACGCGGTACCCTACGCGTTATTTTCACGTTTTTACACCTAAAACTAACATCACGCCCATGCAATCTGGCCGAAAAGGTTCCAAGCAAAAGGCAAGCGCAGCACCTGTTGCTGTCACGCCTGTTGAAAAAAAAGCACGTTCCCGCCGCCCACTTTGGATCGGAATAGCCGCATTAGCCCTGTTAGCGGCCGGTTTTGGGGCTTACCGATATTGGTGGACAGGTTCGGATGCGCCTCCTAAATTCAAGGATGAAATAGAGAAAACCCGCGTTGCCGAAACGCCCTTGTTGCAACTCCTCAAGCCGGAAGAAACCGGTATTGACTTCCAAAACCTCATCACCGAATCGGAAGAAAACAACATCACTAAAAACATCAATAAATACAATGGCGGTGGGGTCGCGGTGGCTGATATCAACAACGACGGACTGCAAGACCTGTACTTTATTTGCAGTAATGGCAAAAATAAAATGTACCTCAACGAGGGCGGGTTTAAATTTAAAGATATTACGGATAGTGCAGGTTTAGCCTCTGAAGACGGATTTGAAACCGGTGTAACGGCCGTAGATATCAACAATGATGGCTTCCTTGACCTGTATGTTTGTCGGGCAGGCCCAACACCCAGCGAAGACCGTCGGAACAAATTATTCATCAACAATGGCAATTTGACGTTTTCTGAGCAATCAAAAGCCTTTGGAATTGATGATATCAGCGCGAGCAATAGCGCCAACTTTTTTGATTACGACCTCGATGGCGATCTCGACCTTTACCTGCTAAATTATCCGCTGGAGCTGGTTTATGCCAGTAAAATTGATGTACACCCTGGTCCAAATGGTGCGCCAACCCCCAATACAGAGCCTAAAAAGCCTTACGATTCGGACCGTTTTTATAGAAATGACGGCGGCAAGTTTACCGATGTTTCCAAAGAGGCTGGCATTTGGAATTTCGCCTTTGGATTGAGCGTTTCGGTGAGCGATTTTAACCGCGATGGGTACCCGGATGTATATGTAGGAAATGACTTTATGCAGCCCGATTTTCTGTATATTAACAACCAGGATGGCACTTTTACCAACCAGTTGAGCAAATATTTCAAGCACGTTTCGCAGCATACGATGGGCACCGATTTGTCGGACTTTGATAATGACGGCCTAATCGATTTGATGGCGGTAGACATGTATCCAGCCAAAAATTACCGCCTAAAAACAGTACAAACGACCAATACCCTGAGCAAATACCTCTCCATTGTAAAAAGTGGGTATTTTGAACCGGTGGTACGCAATGTTTGTCAGCGCAATAACGGAAACGGCACCTTCAGTGATATTGCTTGTTTATCAGGTGTTTATCGCACAGACTGGTCCTGGAGCGCTTTGTTTTCCGACTTGGACAATGATGGATGGAAGGACCTGTATTTTACCAATGGCTATCGGCGTGAAGTAACCAACCGCGACTTTTTTGACTTTTTCACAGCCGATATTGGCAAAATGAACAGTCAGCAATACAAAGATAAATATGGGGGCATTGATGGGGTTTTGAAGGCCATTCCTACGATGAAATTGTGCGATTTTGTGTATAAAAACACCGGGGACTGGCAATTTGAAGACAAGGGCGGCGATTGGATGACTATGCCGGGCACTTGGTCTTGCGGAGCAGCCTGGGCCGATTTGGACAACGACGGCGACCTGGATATGGTGGTGAGCAACCTGGAAGATCCTGCGTTTGTATATAAAAACCTGAGCCGCGATCAAAATAAGGGCAATTACGTACAATTCAAGTTTTCGGGTGCGCCTGGCAACGCCTTTGGTGTAGGCGCTTCGGTGCTCCTCAAAACCGGCAACACCCAACAGTACCAGGAACTCAATCCAACCAAAGGTATTTTCTCCTCGGTGGAGCATTTGATCCATTTTGGGCTGGGCAATGCCACTCAGATCGACCAGGTACAAATTCGCTGGCCGGATGGCAAAACCCAAATACTAAACAATGTACCTGCCAACCAACGTATTGTGGTAAAATACCAGGAGGCCGGTGCAAAGGTGGCTACTTTGGTGCCTGTGGTAACAGAAAAGGGCCTGGTACAAGACCAAACACCCGCCTCCGGGGTGAATTTTGTTCATATTGAAAATGATTTCAACGATTTCGAGCAATTTCCACTCAACCCCTGGATGGAATCGGAGTTGGGTCCTTTGGTGGCGAAAGGCGATTTAAACAACTACGGGCTGGATGATTTCTTCATCGGCAATGCTTTTCAATCGCCCGCAAACCTGTACAT
>CAIVGO010000435.1 GCA_903905445.1 uncultured Bacteroidota bacterium | reverse complement strand
CATCTTTGACCTGAAAAATGCCAATACACGGGCACGCATTAGTGTCAAATTGGTTTCAAAAGCGGGTGTAGGCATTATCGCAGCAGGTGTTACCAAAGCACGCGCCGATGTAATTATGATTTCGGGCCACGATGGCGGTACAGGTGCTTCGCCTTTAGGCAGTGTGCAACACGCAGGGCTGCCCTGGGAAATGGGCCTGGCCGAAACCCACCAAACCCTCGTGCGCAATGGTCTGCGCGACCGCGTGGAACTGCAAACCGATGGGCAAATTCGGACTGGCCGCGATTTGGCCATCGCAACCTTGCTGGGCGCCGAAGCATGGAGTGTGGCCACAGCGGCCCTGGTCGCAGAAGGCTGTATTATGATGCGCAAATGCCATTTGAACACTTGTCCGGTGGGAATTGCGACCCAGGATCCCGTACTGCGCCAACGTTTTACGGGAAAACCAGAACACATCATCCATTTTTTCACCTTTTTAGCCCAGGATTTACGGCTCATTATGGCCGAATTGGGGTTCCGTACCGTCGCTGAAATGGTGGGTTGTGCGGAAATGTTGAAAAAACGGAATGATTTGCCGGTCGGGAAAGTGCGTTTGTTGGATTTGGGGGCGTTGGTTGGGGCGGCCCTCGCGGCCGCCCAACCCCTCGAGGAAAGGGCGACCGCCCAATCTCTTATAGAAAGGGCGGCCGCAAGGGCCGCCCCGACGGCCGCCCCAACTATCGACCATAAAATCGCCAAACGAGCCTACCTATCCCTCCAAAACGCCGCCCCTTACCAATCCGCTTTCCCCATCCACAATACCGATCGGGCCGTAGGAACTTTGTTATCTGGCCTCATCAGCCAGCGCTGGTTAGAACAAGGCTTACCTGAGGGCTGCATCGACCTGACCTTTACGGGTTCGGCCGGGCAAAGTTTTGGTGCATTTGGTGTAAAAGGCTTGCATTTTGTATTGCGTGGAGAGGCCAACGACTATTTTGGCAAAGGGCTTTCAGGCGCGCGCCTCATCGTGTTGCCCCGGCGCGAAGCCAAATTTGAAGCCTCCGAGCAAATCATCATTGGTAATGTGGCATTGATGGGCGCAACTTCCGGGGCTGTTTTTATCCGCGGGTTGGCGGGTGAGCGTTTCGCTGTACGCAACAGCGGCGCAACGGCCGTTGTGGAAGGCTTAGGCGACCATGGTTGCGAATATATGACAGGTGGTACAGTGGTTGTGTTGGGCCAATGCGGACGCAATTTTGCCGCAGGCATGACTGGTGGCCAGGCATTCGTGTTCGACCCGGAAGCAGTGTTTCCAGCCCAATGCAACCGGGATCAAGTTGATCTGGACCCATTAAGTACGCAGGATTTGATTGAACTGCGACAAATGATCCGCAACCATTTTTTGTACACCGGAAGCACCAAAGCGTTGTTCATTTTGCAGGATTGGGCGGAACAAGCTGCCTATTTTGTTAAAATTATGCCCCGCGACTACAAAAATGTGTTGGCAAAAACAACCCCTGCTGTATTACTTTCACCTTCAACTGCTGCATAATGGCCGATCCAACAGGTTTTCTGAAATATCCCCGCGCTGTTCCAACTTATCGTCCGGTGGAAGTGCGCACCCTCGATTTTTGTGACGTGACCGACGAGCAATCTTTCACGCCCGATACTACCCAGGAGCAAGCGGCCCGATGCATGGGCTGTGGCGTGCCCTTTTGCCACGATGCTTGTCCGCTGGGTAACCTTATTCCGGCATTCAATGATGCCGTGCAACGCGAAAACTGGCAACAAGCCTACCGTTTGTTGCAGGAAACCAACTATTTTCCCGAATTCACCGGCCGTATTTGCCCGGCACCCTGCGAACATGCCTGCGTATTGGGCATTAACCAACCGGCCGTTGCCATTGAACATATCGAACGCACGATTTCTGATATTGCCTTCGAAAAAGGATATGTGCGAGCCCAAACGCCTAACCGAAAAACAGGCAAAAAAGTAGCCATCGTGGGCGCTGGTCCGGCCGGACTGGCTGCAGCCCAACACCTGAACCGCCAGGGCCATCAAGTCACGGTATTTGAAAAAGATACCCATCCGGGCGGACTTTTGCGGTTCGGAATTCCGGATTTTAAACTGGAAAAATGGATTGTAGAGCGGCGCATCACACTTTTGGAAGCAGAAGGTGTTCAATTTCAATGTAATACAAATATTGGTACGGATGTTTCAGGAGCAGACTTGAGCGCACAACACGATGCGGTGCTCCTGTGCGTAGGTGCAGCGCACGCGCGACCCTTGTCTATTCCGGGGGCAGACTACGCCGGGGTGTACCCTGCGATGGACTACCTAACCCAAAGTAATCGTCGGGTGGCGGGCAACTTGATTCCCAAAGAAACCATCATCCATGCCCGCGGCAAACATGTGGTCGTCATTGGCGGCGGCGATACAGGGTCCGATTGTGTCGGAACAGCCAACCGACAAGGCGCTTTATCGGTAACCCAATTGCAATACCGCACCCGTCCGCCCGAAACACGCCCGTCGGAAACACCATGGCCCCTGACGCCCATGATCTTTCAAACCTCCTCCTCCCACGAAGAAGGTTGCGATCGGATGTTTGAAGTGCAAACCAAAGCCCTGGTTGCACATGAAAACGGACAGGTTAAAGGCTTGTTAATCAGTAATTTAGCCTGGGAGCGCGACCTGGAAACCGGAAAGTACCAATTTCAGGAAATACCAGGTTCAGAGCGGGAAATACCTTGCGATCTGGTGCTCATCGCAATTGGCTATAACGGCGTGGCGCCCAATCCTTTATGGGAACAATTAGGCATTCAAATGGATGAAAAGTCTTGTATTCCCGATCTGGGAAATTTTCATACCCAGCAGGAAAAGGTGTTTGTAGCAGGCGATGCACGCCGCGGACAGTCACTCGTGGTGTGGGCCATTGCCGAAGGAAGGGATGCCGGTATTGCGATTGACCGATATTTACAGACAAAAAAATAAATTTAGGTGCAAGGCCGAATCTGCACATTCACCGAGCTGGTAATCGTACACCCGCCTTTGGTTTTTACCGTCACCTCGTAAATGCCTTCTTCCTTCACTTTCAGGAAGCGGCCTGTTGCACCATTGTTCCATTCAAAACTCTCATAATCGCCTTCTACTTTGAGGGTTGTTTCGCCGCCTTTGCAAATCCAGGTGATACCCGAAATTTCTACGCCCTTAGAAACAGGTGCTTTGGGATCACTTAAGCCCGATTGGATGACAATTTGAGCAGAAAGTGTTTGCGGGGCGATACAAAAGACTGCCTGAAGAAGCGCAAAAACAAAGAAAAAACGCAATTTTGAACGCATAGTGTTACCTTTTAAGACCAAAAATAAGGGAAAAAATGCAAACCACAAATTGGGTTTTAAAGTCCATTTACTTCAATTGGTTTTTCAAAAGCAGTTTTAAGCCATCCACCCACGCGGCGCTGAAAAGACCATTGAAAAACCGGGTTCGGGGCCAATATATTTAAACCAAAATCATACAAACGCGGCGAAACACCCATCATCAGCCGATACAACCTGATTTCACCTTCCAACCGCCTGTATACTTCCCGATCGTAATGCTCAAAGGTTTGCGCATCAAAACGTTTCAATTTTAAGGCTTTTTCGATAAATTGAGCGGCGACAAACCCCGAAATCATACCCGTTCCAATACCTTCTCCACTGGTTGGGCAAACCAGCGATGCCGCATCACCCACCAATAAATAACCATCGCCCGAGGCTTTTCGACGCAGGGAAGCCAATGGAATGCCCCAACCCACGGGCTGCTCCAACGGGGCGGCATTTGCAAATCGAGGTGCCATCACCGGATCGGACTCCAATAACTGCTGAAATATCTTGCGCAAATTGTATTTTCCCTTGGCAATCAAGGAACTAACCATTCCGTATCCCACATTGGCTTCACCATCCGGCAGGGGAAAGATGTAAAAATACGACATGGGCAAATTTTTCGGAAAATACACTTCAATCAGGTTTTTGGGATGCAAATCGGCCACCCCTTTCCAATATTGCCGCAATGTCCCCGCATAATGCTGCCGGTCTATACCACGTTCGCCCAAGGCCCGCAACACCACCGAGTGGTCGCCATCAGCCCCAATCAACAACTTACAGTGGATGTCCAACGCACCTGCAGGCCCCTGTGCTTCCAGGCGCCATCCATCTGCCGTCTTTTCAACTTTATGGACCATCACGCCACTGCGAAAATCGGCAAAAGCAGGTTTTATCTTTTTAACCAAATAATGGTCGAAATGCAAACGTTTGGAAACTAAAAAAATAGGGTGGGGGTGCGGATCTCCCAGTTTGGGGGTGTAAATAAAATCGGTGCTGCGGCCGTTCTGGGTAAAAAAACGAGTGCCCCAGGAAGACACAAACGCTTCATTTTCAAAGAGTTCTTCCTCTGTAAACGTCGGGTCTAACTGCCGCAACACCCGCATTACTTTTAAATCCAGGCCATCGCCGCATATTTTATCCCGTGGAAAAACAGCCGCATCCAAGATTAAATGCGAAATCCCTTTTTTTGCTAAAAACAAAGAAGTGGTCGCGCCGGCCGGACCCGCGCCAATGATACAAACATCTACTTTTTCTATAGCCATATGCGTGCTTCGATTAATACCCGGCTATTTTTAAAACCTGCCACAGCATTTGTACAAATACAATTTTTCCAATCAACAACAAGGGATATACCAAGGCATACCCATACGTTGGTATTTTGTTTTGGGCCTGATTGTTGGCAAAATCCAGGTTGGCCGGATGGTGGCTGATCATGCCGATCAATAATACATAAGGTATTTTAAACAACTTGTAACCCGCCCAAATAATCAAAATACTACCCAAAATACTCACCACCGCGCTGGAAATGAACATCAAAGGCCCTGCAGCACTCAACATCGTGCTTAAAAATGTGGCCCCCGAATTTATTCCAATCGCCGCAAGCATGAGCATCAGGCCAATTTGCCGCAATGTCAGGTTGGCCGAATAAGGCAAACTCCAAACAATTGGACCCGACCGGCGCAAATACGATAAAATCAGGCCCGCGACCAAAGGACCGCCTGCAAATCCTAGACTAAATAAGATGCCCCCCGGCAAGGTCATCTGAATCGACCCAATCAAGATCCCCAAACCCATGCCCAAGCCAAATGACATCAAATCGATATGACTCAAATGCTCGTACGAATCGCCAAACATTTTTTCCAAAGCCGGCAAATCTTCCTCGCGCGCAAGCACCCGCACCCGATCCCCCAGTTCCAACACGGTCTGGGCATTCACCAATGCATCGGCATCGCCGCGTTTAATCCGGGTTAAAATAACCGGATATTGTTCGTTTAAATTGAGTTCCGCAACGGATTTTCCTGCTATTTCCGGGTTAGATATAAAAATCCGGCGCATGTGGAAAACCGAACGATCGTCTGATAAATCGCGATCTATCGTTTTGCCCAATATTTGTACAACCCGCCCCAATTCATCGGCCTCGCCCGTAATCGCTACCAAATCACCGGCTTCAAAAGTGGTTTCCAAATGACACAGGGCTGGCTGCTCGTTGCGGTACATCCGACCAAATATAACCTGAGCACCCAGGCGTTTTTTCAAATCTCGAAGCGGAACGCCGATATAAGTCGGATTGCTTATGACCAAGGTTTGCTGTAAAATGGGCTGTCCACCCGGAAATTCATTCCCCAATTTCTTGGTTTCTGCCGCATAATCTATCCGAAACACGCGCTGCATGACGGCCATCGCAATCATCAAACCCAACACACCCATCGGATAGGAGATGGAATAACCCACCACCGCGCTGTTGGAAAATGCATCCGATTGCGCCTCCGGACTAGATTGAATGGCGTCCAGCAAACCCGCAAGCGCTGGCGTGTTGGTGGTAATGCCCGCCAGTAAACCAGCAGCCGCTGCCGCACTAAAGCCAAATAAAATGGCAAATCCGCCGATAAATACCGATAAAATGCACAAAACCAGCAAGGCTAATACCAAATTGGTGGCACCCCGCGATTTGAGCGAGGCGAAAAAAGAAGGCCCCGAACTCAAGCCAATGCTATAAACAAAAATGGAAAGGCCCAATAATTTCAGGATATCCGGTATTTTAACATCGGGCCTGAGGGCGCCAATGGCGAGCCCGACAAATAACACAGCCGCCACCCCCAATCCATTGCCACGCCATTTCAGATTGCCTAAAAATGACCCGCAAGCAGCTGCCAAAAACAGGTACAAAAGCGCTTCTTCACTGCCACTATGTTGCATAAGGTGTTTTGATGAATCGTAAGATTATAGGCAACGAAGGTACATCATCTGCCCGGATTTATCCTTTCACTTTAGCGATCAGATTCGGATAATCCGTAATGATGCCGTCCACACCCAGGTGAATCAAACTGCGCATCGTTTCTACATCATTGACCGTCCAAGGCACTACCTTGAGGCCACGCTCCTTGCATTTACGCATCATTTTTGGGGTAATTAATTGATAATAAGGACTATATACCGAGGGGGTAAACCCAAGTTTGTCCATATTCGTTTCAAAACCCCACACGTTTTCTACCAGAAAAACCAAAGGGATTTCAGGGGCCAATTGATGCATAGCGATCAAGGCGCGGGTATCAAACGACTGAACGGTGGTGTTTTTTTCAAGACCCAGGGCGCGCAATTGCTGAATTACCAATTTGGCAAAATCTTCTACATTGGGCGTTCGCAAACTATCCCATTCCGGGTCGGATTTTATTTCCATGTTCCAGCGGATATTTTGCAGGCGCTCAGGGCGTTGTGCGCGCAGCGTATCCACTAATTCTTGTAGCGTTGGTTTCCAGGTTTTTACTTTTTGCTGT